>JBKCXA010000813.1:0-2609 GCA_046316935.1 Prosthecobacter sp. | reverse complement strand
GTGCTCATACACAGCGCGGTAGTGCATCTTGTGGCAATCATTGAACCCCTCGGGATGACCGCCGGGGTAGTCGGTGAAGTTCGCCACATCCTCCAGGAAGCCCGGCGTGCCGCGCTGCAGGATTTGATTCGGCTCATCGCGACGACCCAAGAAGATTTCATTCGGCTGCTGGAGGTCCCAGCGCACGCTGCCCTTGGTGCCGTAGATGCCAAAGCTCAGGCTGCACTTCCAGCCCGCCGCCACCTGCGAGATGCAGGCATTGGCATGCACGCCGCTGGCATGGCCGTGCGCCGCTTTGCCAAACTTCAGCAGCACGCTGCCAAAGTCCTCCGTGTCCACCTTGTAGTCGATCATCGTTTTGGGACCGGCTTTGGAAAAGGTCTGCACCTGGCCCTTCGGACGTTTGCGGGTCTTGTGAAAGGTCTCGATGTGCGCGAAGACATTCGTGGCCTTCGCACCGAGCACGAAGCTCACCGCGTCGATCCAGTGCGTGCCGATGTCTCCCACCGCACGCAGCTTGCCGCCTTCGCTGGCCAGCACCCGCCAGTTGTAGTCCGTCTCATGCAGCAGCCAGTCCTGGAAGAAATGCCCCTGCACATGAATGATCTGCCCCAGGTCGCCCCGTGCCACCATCGCCCGCATTTGCAGGATGGCCGGGAAGAAGCGGCAGACGTAGTTCACCGCGAAAACCGGCCCCTTTTTGCCGCCCTTGCGCACCGCCTCGACCACGAGCGCCGTCTCCTTCGAGGTCATGCCGAGCGGTTTCTCACAGATCACATGCTTGCCCATCTCCAGCGCACTCAGGCACTGCTCCACATGCACCTTGTTCGGTGAGGTGATGTGCACCACGTCGATATTGGGACTCGCATACATCGCCTCGTGATCGTAATCGCCACACACCTCCGGGATGCCCCACAGGTCGCCGAGCTGCCGGGCGCTCTTGCTGGAGCCACAGACGCCATTCACGGCAATGCCAAGTCGTTTCAGCGCCTCAATGTGCACCGGACCGATGAAGCCAGTGCCAATGATGCCAGCGCGGAGATGATGAAGGGGAGTCATAAGAAAAGAAAGTGGCCGCGAGTATGCCCCGCCTTCGCCATTCGTCATTCTGCATTCTTGCCAGAAGTCAGAGCCACAGAGCCGCAGAACCGCAGAGCTACATACCTCTGAAGCTCTGACCTCTGAAGCTCTGACCTCTGTCCTCTGCTTGCACCCTCTCCCATTCCCCGCTAAACCCACGCATGCCAGATTCCCTCCCTCCTCTCTCCGGTGACATGACGATGTCTCAGGTGCTCGCGGCCTATCCGGGTGCGCAGCGGGCCTTGTTTGCACAGTATCACATCGGCGGCTGCCGCAGTTGCGGCTTCCAGCCCGGCGAGACGCTCGCCCAGGTCTGCGAGCGGAATGAAAACATCCCCGTCGAGGAGGCCATCACGCACATTCAGAGCAGTCACGAGGCCGATTCCAGCCTGCGCATCTCACCGCCGGATTTCGAAGCTCTCCGCCGTGCCCAGCCGGACCTGCTCATCCTCGATGTCCGCACCCGCGAGGAGCATGAGGCCGTGAAACTGCCGAATGCCCGCCTGCTCACCCAGGAGCTCGTGCAGGAGATTTTCACCAGCGGCGATAAAACGAAGCCCATCGTGCTCTACGACCACACCGGCAGCCGCTCGCTGGATGCCGCCGCCTACTTCATCGGCCATGGTTTTGGCGAAACGAAGTGCCTCGATGGCGGCATCGACGCCTACAGCACGCAGGTCGATGCCAGTCTGCCGCGTTACCGCCTCGAAATCGAGGATTGATCCATGTTCCCCAAACGTCGCCCCTTTTCACCGAAGCCTCCCGGAGGTCCCCCACGTCCACCCAGACCGCCGCAGTCCGCCCCTGGCGAGCTCCGCGAGCACCGCACCTCCTGGGAAAAGTCCGCCGATTGGTATGACCGCATCATCGGCGAGCGCGGCTCCGAACTTTATCAGGCCGTCGTCATCCCCGGCGCTCTCAAACTGCTCGATGTGAAACGCGGTGATCGCGTGCTTGATCTCGGCTGCGGCCAGGGCGTCTTCTGTCGTGCCATGGCGCAAAAGGGCGCCGACGTCACCGGCGTCGATGCTTCTCCCACGCTCATTCAAAAGGCCAAAACCTATCCGGTGCGCCCGCCCATCCGCTACCTCGCCCGCGATGCCGCGCACATTGGCGACCTCGGGGAGTTCGATGCGCTTTCCGCCATCCTCTGCGTGCAAAACATGGAAAAGCTAGACGAAGTGGCCGCCGCTGCCGCGAGGGCTTTGAAGCCCGGTGGCCGCATGCTGTGGGTGATGAACCACCCCGCCTTCCGCATCCCGCGACAGAGCTCGTGGGGCTTTGAAGACGAGCGAAAGCTCCAATACCGCCGCCTCGATGCCTACAGCAGCGAGCTCAGCATCCCCATCGTCATGCATCCCGGGAAGCACGACAGCGAAAGCACCGTCTCCTTCCACCGCAGCCTCAGCGGCCTCACGAAGGTCGGCTTCGCCAGCGGCCTCGTCCTCGGCGGCATCGAAGAATGGCACAGCCACAAAGAAAGCCAGCCCGGCCCCCGCGCCCGTGCCGAAAACCGCGCCCGCAAGGAG
>JBKCXA010000812.1:0-2611 GCA_046316935.1 Prosthecobacter sp. | reverse complement strand
CGGCTGAGGAGAGCGGTGTACACCGTTTCGAGCTTCTCGTCCGTGCTGGCGGCAGCTTGCAGGCTTTGCGAGAGTTTCGATGCCGGGCTGGTGAGGGCGTCGAAAACGGGACCATTGATGAGAGCGAGTGCCTGCGGGACCGAAGCATCCGTGCTGGCATTCTCGATGAGCTCGCGATCGCTCTGGCCGAAGGTGCGCAGGAAGGTTCCTGCCTTGGCAGGGCTCTGCTGCTCGGAGGCACGCGTGGCAAGCGTGAGGCCATCTTTGCCTCCTCCAGCCTTGGCGGCGTTTTTCATGAACTCGCGGCGCTGCTCCTTGGTCATGTTGGCGAGTAGCTTCGGATCAATCTGCGGACGTTTCGGCGTCTCCTGCTTGGCCCTGTAACCCTGGCGGAGGTCGGCGGCACGTTCTTCACCGACGAGGGCCACGAGGAAGTCACGCTCGGTCTGCTTGCGAAGCTGCTGCGCCTCGCGGCTGATGGCCTTCACATCGAGAGTGCTTTCGCCACCATTCTTTTTGGCCTCGGCGAGCTGCTTTTGCATGTCCGCCAGCTTTTTGCGGTTGGCCTCCAAACGATCCGAATTCTCGCGGGCGATGCCGATGATGCCTTCCGCCCCTTTGTCCCGGATGGTGCCGAGGAACATCGCCAGATCGTCGAGATACTGGTGAAGGCGGACGTTGTCGTCATCCACGGCGTCATCCATGTTCCCACGCGTCAGCGTCACGAGGCTGTCCCAGATCTGCTCGGCGCTCATGCGGCGCAAAATGGGACCTGTGAAGTGATAAACCTCCCCCGCTGGCACTTCCTGCGTGGTGGCGGCACGCTGGTAGGCATCGGTGTTGTAGAGCACGCGGAGGAAATCCTTCAGCGCATACTTCTTCTCGACCATGAGCTGCGTGAGGTAGTCCAGCAAAGCGGGATTGCTGGCCACCGTGCTGTCCGTCATCTGGTCAACCGGCTCGATGAGACCGAGCCCAAAGGCCTTCTTCCACATGCGGTTGGCGATGACGGTGGTGAAGCGCGGATTCTCCGGGCTCGTCATCCATCCGGCAAAGGTCTCGATGGTGCTCTGGCCTTCCTTCACCTCGATCTTGGGGCCAAACATGGCCTTCGGCTCCACTTTGTCACCGGGCTTGGCGTTGGTGTATTTGTAGTCGTGCGGCAGCGCGGGCAGCTTGCCCTCTTCCCACTCGGCGCTGGTGTAGCGCAGCGGCTTCATCACATCCTGCATGGATTGTTTGATCTTTTGCAGGTCCTCGCGGCTGACCTCGGCCACGGCCGACTTCTTCTCCTTCTGGACCTTCGCGAGGTATTCCTTGCGCTCCTTTTTATCCATGTTCTTGAGCGCGGCCTTGTCGATCTCCGGGGCTTGAGCCTTCTTCTGGAAGAAGTCATAGCTCTTCGACTTGGTGTTCATGCCCCAGGTGAAGGCGGCCATGTGGTAGTAGTCCATCTGCGTCCACTTGTCGAAAGGGTGATCGTGGCACTGGGCGCACACGATGCTGGTGCCGAGGAAGACCTGCACGGTGTAGGCGAGGTGATCGAGCTTGTTCTCATCCCGCTGCCAGAAGCCGATGCTGCCGCTGTCCCACACGCCGCCATCGGTGGTGAGGAGATTGCGCACCATCTGATCGTAAGGCGTGTTCGCCTGGAGCTGCTTTTTGAGCCATTCCTCGTAGGCCTCGGCGGTGAGGCGGCCTTTCACGTTGTCCGAGAGCCGCAGCACATCCGCCCAGTAGTTGAACATGTGACTCGTGTGCCCGGTGGAGCCGAGGAGGCTGTCGATGAGCTTGGCACGCTTGTCAGGATCGCTGGATTTCAGGTAGGCCTGCGTCTCCTCGACGCTGGGGATGCGGCCGACGATATCGAGGTAAAGACGGCGCACGAGCACTTCCTCGCTGGCGGCGGGATTCGGCTGCACGCCGGCCTTTTGCCAGCCTTGGGCGAGCAATTCATCAATCTTCCGGCTTTCCGGCAGGCTCGCAGCCTGGAGGCTGGCGAAACCGAGGGTGAGAAGCAGGGCGGAACTGAGGCGAAACGCGTTCATGGCCGCCGAAACGAAGCAGGCGGAAGCTTCTTGCCAGAACTTGAGCCCGTGCCGGGATGAGGGCAAAAAGAGCGTCGTGGACATGCAAGCAGCCGGGACGGCAAGGACCTGAATTTGCCGGCGCAACTTTTCCATGCCATCTCACCAGGGGAATGTTTCCAGATTGAGGAAAACCAAGGCCGGTTCATGCTCCGTGAACTCACATCCGACTCAATTATGTCAACACGTCGCCAATTTCTTGCTGCAAGTCTTGCTGGCATGCTGGCCAAAAACCCGACTGGTGCTGTCGGAGCGTCAGTCTCCTCCGCCTATGCCAGGGCAGTCTTGAGCAAGAAGCCTTGCGGCTACTGGCGCTTTCAGGAAGCCGCCGGCCCGAAGGTCCTGGATGAGTCAGGGAACAATCATCACGGCATGGCACGAGGGTTCATTCGCTACCAGAATTTCAACTCCGCCATGCATGAAGCCACCGAGGTTGGTTACGTCTTTGATGGATCGAGCGCTCATGTGGAAATTCCGCATCATGCCGTGTTCAGCCAGCCAAACAGCGGCGCGGGGATGAGCGT
>JBKCXA010000811.1:0-2835 GCA_046316935.1 Prosthecobacter sp. | reverse complement strand
GATGAAGCCGTCCAGCGCATCACCTGCACGAACACGCTCAAATACCTCAAGCTCGCCGATGAAAGCATTCTCTCTTGAAGGCCATGCCGCGCTCGTGACCGGTTCCTCGCAAGGCATTGGCCTGGCGATGGCGCATAGCTTGCACGACGCCGGAGCACGCGTGGTATGCCACGGGCTCACGGAAAGGCCCGCCGCGTTTCCCGATTGGGCCTCATACGTCTCATGTGACCTATGTGACCCATCCGCACCGGCGGCGCTCGTGGACAAAGCGTTCGAGTTGGAAGCCGCTCTCGACACCCTGATCTGCAATGCGGGCAGCTTTTTCGATCTGCCGTTCCTTGAGATGACTCGCGAGCGTTGGGACAAGACGATGCAGCTCAATCTCGCGTCGGCTTTTTTCACGGCGCAGGCCTTTGCGAAGCGTTTGGTGGCCGAGAAGCGCGGTGGCAGCATTGTCATCACGTCTTCCACAAACGGCTTTCAGGGCGAGATGGACTCCTGCGCGTATGACGCGAGCAAAGGAGCACTCGTGATGCTCACGAAGTCGCTCGCGGTGTCGCTCGCGGATCATGGCATCCGCGTGAACGGTGTCGCGCCCGGTTTGATCAAAACGCCGCTGACCGCGCAGTGGATGGAGTCGAAGGATCGCACGCTGCTCGATCACTACGAGAAGAAGATCCTGCTGCGTCGTGTCGGTTCGCCGGAGGATGTCGCGGGCGCGGTGGCGTTCCTGTGCTCGCCAGCGGCGAGTTACATCACCGGCGAGATCATCGTCATTGATGGCGGGCTGACGAGTTGCCAGATCGGCCGGATGGGATGAGGCTCGCCGACGAGCGGCAAATCAGTCGTTGAAGAAGTGGCGACCCGTCTGGCCAGCCTCGGTCTTGTTGTCCACTTCCCAATAGACGTCTTCGAAAATGGTTTCCGGCTCGGGATAAGGACTGCTCTTAGCGAACTCTGCGGAATCCTCGGCCTCTTTTTGCGCCTCTTTGTCGATCTTCTTCAGGTCGTCCTCGGTGGCGACGCCTTCATTGATCAGGTTGCGCTTCCAGACCTGGATCGGGTCGTGATCGCTCTGGAACTTCTCAACCTCTTCCTTGGTGCGGTATTTGAACTTGTTCGCGTCGGCCACTGAATGGCCTTCCCAGCGGTAGGTGGCGATTTCGAGGATGCTGGGCTTCGATTCGTTGTGCGCACGCTCGATGGCTTTGCCCACTCCGGCACGCACTTCATAGACGTCCTCGCCGTTGAACTGCTCCCAGGCCATGCCGTAGCCTTCGGCGCGCTTGGCGAGGTAGTCCACATACGCGGAGGAGCGCTTCTGGCTGGTGCCCATCGAGTAGCCATTGTTTTCGATCACATAAATGACCGGCAGATCCCAAAGCTCGGCCAAGTTGAGTGACTCATGGAAGGCACCCTGGTTCACCGCGCCGTCGCCAAGGAAGCACAGGGCCGCGCCTTTGATGCCGCGGTATTTCAAACCGTAGGCGAGACCGAGGCCGAGCGGGGTCTGGCCGGCGACGATGCCGTGACCGCCCCAGTAATTCTTGTCCGGCGCGAAGTAGTGCATCGAGCCGCCCTTGCCGCGGGAGCAGCCGGTGGCCTTGCCGAAGAGCTCGGCCATGCACTCGTTCATGCCCATGCCGACCGCCAAAGCGTGGCCGTGGTCGCGGTAAGCGGTGATGACGTGATCGTTCGGTCCCATCACGGAAACCGTGCCGACGGCGACCGATTCTTGGCCAATGTAAAGGTGGAGGAAGCCGCCCATCCGGCCCGCCTGGTAGTGCTGGAGCGACACCTGCTCAAAGCGGCGGATGCGCACCATCTGGCGGTAAAGGTTCACTTTGTCAGCCGCCGTCAGCTTCTGGTTGATCGGAGCCGAAGCGTGTGCGGCGAGGGAGGCGGAGGATGCTTTCGTCTTGGCCATGTGGTGAGCGCGATACTAGCGGGATGGGTGCCAAAGGCAAGCGCGATGAGGGGCCCGCAGTGAGGCGGGAATGGCGAAATCAGAATGCAGAATGCCGTATGATACCTGAGGCCCCCTTCACTGCGTTCGAGCTTCGCGTTTCGACATTCCTTGTTCGACATTCGATATTCCGCCGCATCCGTGCTACCCTGCCCTTCCCGGCGACCTCTGACTTCTCACGTCTCACCTCTGACCGCGCATTGAATCGAGGACGAGTTCGAGTAGGAGGACGAGGACGATCCGCCACCGTCTCCCAGTCTCCTCTTCTCCCTGTCTCCATGTCTCTGTATTCCTTCCCCAAGCACTACGACGTCATCGTTTGCGGAGCCGGTCATGCCGGGGTCGAGGCCGCCATGGCCGCCGCACGCATGGGCTGCCAGACGGCCATCCTCACCCAGAATCTCGACACCATCTCCCAGATGTCCTGCAACCCCGCCATTGGAG
This sequence comes from Prosthecobacter sp., assembly GCA_046316935.1. Lineage (GTDB taxonomy): Bacteria > Verrucomicrobiota > Verrucomicrobiia > Verrucomicrobiales > Verrucomicrobiaceae > Prosthecobacter. The sequence goes on along the minus strand of JBKCXA010000811.1, from coordinate 425 downwards.
GTTTGGCCAAAGGGCACGTCGTCCGGGAGATCGACGCCCTCGGCGGGGTCATGGGCCGGAACACCGACGCCACTGGCATCCAGTTCCGCCTCTTGAACGCCCGCAAGGGCCCCAGCGTCCAGGCCCCCCGCGCCCAGTGCGACAAGAAGGCCTACCAGTTCCGCATGAAGTGGCTCATCGAGAACCAGCCCAACCTCGACCTCCACCAGGGCAACGCCGCCGAGATCCTCGTCGAAAACGACGCCATCACCGGCGTGCGCACCTCCCTCGGCATGATCTACCGGGCCAAAGCGGTCGTCATCTCCTCCGGCACCTTCATGCGCGGCCTGCTCCATGTCGGCCAGCAAAACCAGGCCGGCGGGCGCATGGGCGACAGCATCTCCACCCTGTCCGACAGCCTCCGGCAGCTCGGCTTCGATGTGCAG
>JBKCXA010000810.1:0-9623 GCA_046316935.1 Prosthecobacter sp. | reverse complement strand
CGGTGGAGATGGAGGAAATCAAAACGTCGGAAAACTGATGCTTCCCCCCGCTGAGCTGAACCAGCGGCACAGCGCCAGCGTCTCCATCCCGGATCTCCAAACCGGTGAAACGGGACTCACCACCCGCGATGATGGCGGTGCCTGTCGGATCTTGAATGCGTCCGCCAGTGATGATCACCCGCCCGGAGCTCTCGACGGCAGTCTGCCCGCCCCAGTGCCCGACTTCATGCGTGGCCGTGTCGCCCAAGCAGGCTGCATCCACTTTGATGTTCGCGGCGCTAAAGCCCCGGAGGCTGCCATTTTTGATCAAGTAAGAGCAGAGGGCATCGTTTCCAGCCCCAGCTCCCACAGTGATGCCGGAACGTCCCGCACCGGCATTGGCTCCATTGATGGTGAAACCCATCAGGTCGATCTCCACGCGCCCGGAGGTGGCCAGCATGATCTGGATGCCATGCTTCCCGCTCGTCGGGGTCAGATTTCCGGTGAGCACATAGGAGCCGGGCTGGGTGATTTTAAACATGGTGCCGCTGTCTCCCGGCGTGGTCACGGAATTGATCGGCGTGCGTGGCTGCACCTCATCGAGGGTCTTCATGGTCACCCCAGGAGGGCCGGGAGGGGTGAGTGTCCCCTGCCCGGAGGAAAGCGATGCAAGGGTCAGCAGAGTCAAGGTGGAGCAAAGAAATGCTTTCATGGTCAGCACGTTGATGGTTCAATGGTTTATTAATCTGTCCGTGACGGACATTTCACCTGAAAAGAACTGAGTTAGCAAGAGTCTTCCAAGATTGCCATGCACCAAAAATTTCAACGCCACCTGTCGTTGCTATGCCTGGTCGGAATGATGTCCGCCGCCCATGCGGACTCGACGATCAGCGCCACTTCAAAGCATGCCTACAGTGCCAACGCGGGCTGGATCAATTGGCGGCCCGACCAGCCTTCCACGCCCAACGGAATCAACTTTGGTGAGTCCTTCCTCTCTGGTCAGGCTTATGGAGCCAATGTGGGCTGGATTGATTTCGGGGATGGCACGCCGTCCAACGGCTTTTCGTATCAAAACAACAGCGCCACCGATTACGGCGTGAACCATGACGGCACCGGAAACCTCAGCGGCATGGCTTACGGCGCAAACGTGGGCTGGATCAATTTTGGCTGGGCTCCGGCCAACTCCCCGGATCGCCCGCGTGTGAACCTGCTCACGGGTGTCTTCAGCGGCTTTGCCTACAGCGTGAACCTCGGGTGGATCAATCTCGGCAGCGGCTCCCTCATCACCACTGCCATGCGCTTGGTGGACACGGATGGAGATGGCATCGACGATGCCTGGGAGCGCTCTCATTTTCCCGATCTGATAACCGCCACGACCACCTCCGATGCGGACAAGGATGGAGTCAGCGACCGGGACGAATACCGCGCCGGAACTTCTCCGATTTCCAGCACTGATTACTTCAAGGTCGCCAGCACCAGCTTCAGTGGCGGCAACACCCAGGCCACTATCACTTTCACGAGCGATCCTTCGCGTCTCTACCGCATCGAGACTTCGGACAACCTAGTGAGCTGGCAGAACTCCAGCCACGGCACCTTTGCCGCCGATCCTGGCACCACGACCACACGCACGGTGACGCTAACCAGTGGCGACAAGCGATTCATCCGCGCCGTGGCCGTGAAGCCGCTGCCCTGAGTCATTTCCAGCCCAGCTTCTCCTTGAGGAACTGGTAGGTCCCTAGGCCGTGGATCATGTGCGGGCCGTCGAAGTGCTCGATGGTCGTGTGGTCGCCGATGAGAAGCTTGTTGTAGAGGCGACGGACCTTGGCGTATTCGTAGTTCACCCACTCGTCGGTGCCCACGCCGTCGTTGTGGCCTCGCTCGACCATGAAAGGACGTGGCGCGATGAGGGCGGCCATCTCGGCGTAATTGAAGGTGCGGCCCATGTTCCATTCCCAGATTTCGTATTCGTGGGTGTGGATGTAGCTCATCGGCATGTCGGAGGACACGCACTTGCGGACCCATTCGTTGAAGTCGCCGCTGCAAATGCTCAGGCAGTAGTCTTTGAGCACCGCTGGCGTGCGCATGGCTGATTTGCCGCCGTAGCTCAGGCCGTAGAAGGCGATTTTGTCCGGCATCGTGAAGGGCTGCGCCTTCAGCCATTCGAGGATGCGCTGATGCTGGCCGTTGATGACGCTGTAGAGCGTGAGCCCGAGCGGATTGAGCTTCCGCTGAAGCGTGCGGAAGGCGTGCCCGCCGCGATACGGATTGTGCGGCGCAAAGGTCACAAAGCCCTGCTCGGCGAGGCGCAGCGTGAAGGCCTGGTAAGCGCCAAAGGCCCGCTGACTGGCATCGGTCGTGATCGTGTCCTCCGGGATGCCTTCTAGACCATGCTGGCAGACGACAACCGGACGACGTGTAGGCGCACTCGCCAGAGTGCGGGCGTCACCAGCTTCCGCGTTCTGGCGAACGCGCCTACCATCCAACTCCTTCGGCAAACACAGCCATCCCCAGGCAAAGACATCGTCCCATACATCCAGCGTGACCTCGTAGATGACCACCTTGTCCGTCTCTCGCACAAAGCGGCTCTTGGCATTCATCGGCAAATTCGGATCAGGCAGACGACCGATGACCTCGTTCCAGAAACGCTCCCGCTCTTTCTCCGTGTGCGCTTCAAACTCCGCGAGGGACTTCAGCGGCAGCTTTTTCCAAAACTGCTCATTTCGTTCCGTCTCGGTGCTCACAAGCAAACGCTGCGTGAAAGCCTCCAGCTCCCGCACGAGGCGTTTTTGCCGCGTGGGGTCTGTCGGGATCGGAGGGACGGAGGAGACAGAAGTGACTGGGAGGGACAAGGAAGGCAACAGATGCGCGGCGATCTCTTTCTGGTCTGCTTCTTGGTCGAAAGCCCTGATCCAGGAACCCGGATGGATGCTTTGAGCACGCCTGACCTCTTCCTGGACTTCTGACCATGCAGGGCCTTTCAGGTGGTAAGGGGCGGCCACATCCCGCACTCCTTTGGCAGGCGGTCCCGGACTTTTGAGTTCAAAGTAGCCCTGATAAACCACCGCCAGCTTCCGAGGGAAAACCAGTGAGGCTATCTCAGCATCACCAAAGTCTCTCAAAAGACCGAAGACATTGTGATCCAGGGGTTCCGTCCAAAGGTTCTCCCTTGGGCCAAACCATCCCTGAACCGAAACCGCATCAATTCGTTCATCCAGCGCACCTGCCATGAGAGCGATCATGCCTCCTTCTATTTGCCCACCGACAAGCACCGGCACCTGCTCCGGCTGCGCCTTGAACCAATCCACCACTGCCAGCGCCTTCTGCACCTCGTAGCCGATGAGGTGGCGGCCGAGTTCGTAGCTTTGGCGGTAAATCCACTCGCGATGCGAGCAGTTCGTCTTCACTCCGAACTTGTCATTCGTGCTGAATTCCGAGTCGCGACTGATCAGCGCCGGAATGATCACCTCCGCACCGCTTTGGAGCAAAAAGCCTTCGATGAGCTTCTCCGGTGTGCTGGAGGCATCGGGGATATAGATGACACGAGCCGTCGGCTTGCCCTTCGGCTGCACATACAGGCCCTCGCCATGCACACCATCGAAAACAGGCCAGCGAACGCGGAACACGCGGCTGGTTTCCGTCTCGTGAATCAGCGCCGACGTGGTCGTATCGCCGATGAGGTCGAGGGCGGTGAAAGGAACCCGCTCGTCCACGAGCCCGATGGCCGCTTTGAGCTTCTCGCGCGTGGGTTTGCGCGAGGCCTTGGACTGCTCGATGAGCCTCAGCGCCATCTTGTCGATGCCTGCGACCATCTTGGCGGAGAAATCGGGATTCGGTGTGAGCGGTTGCGTGCCGGGAAGGGACTGGCCTTGGACCGAAGCCATCCCGATCAAGGGCAGGACGATGAGGAAGCGGGCGAGGTGGCGCATGAAGCCCATACGCGTGAATCAGCACAAACCTCTCCCGCCCATCCGCTTCATCGTGAATCACTCCACCGTCCCGTCCGCCGGCGCATGCAGCGCCTCCTTGGGCTCGCGGCCGGTGCGCTGGCAAAACTCGTCATAATGGATCACCTCAAAGCGGCCGTCGAGGTGCTCGATGATGGCGGTCATGGACTCCACCCAGTCGCCAGAGTTCAGGTAATGGATGTCGCCGAGCATCTTGTCGGTGGGGGTGTGGATGTGACCGCAGATGAGACCGGCGCACTGACGCCAGCGAGCCAGCTCCACCACCTGCTCCTCCCAGCGGCCCATGGGGCTCACGCGGGCCTTCACCTTGGCCTTCGCCCATTTGGCGAGCGAGAAGGGCTCCTTGCCCATCAGCTTGCGCGCCCAGTCGATGAGCCGGTTGAGCCGCAGGAGGGCGTTGTAGCCGTAACCGCCGAGCTTGGCGAGCCAGGCATGGTTGGTCGTCACCGCGTCAAAGCCGTCGCCATGCACCCGGAGGTAGTCACCCCGCGTGGTCGGATGCACATGCTCGTCGGTCAGCGTCAGATTATCGAGCTCGATGGGGATGAAGCGGTCGAGGATGTCGTCGTGATTGCCGCGCAGGTAGATGACGCGGGTGTTCTCCTTCTCCATCTTCCGCAGCACAGTGCGGATGAAGCCGGTGTGACTCGCATTCCATCCGCCGAGACGTTTCAGATGCCACGCGTCGATGATGTCGCCGTTCAGGATGAGCTTGTCACAGAGCGTGTGCCGCAGGAAGTGAGCGGCCTGCAACGCCTTGCAGTCCTTCATGCCGAGGTGCACATCGGAGATGATCACCGTTTTGCAGCGGAGCTTGGATTTTTCTCGAATGGGCTCCAGGACGTTCATGCGATGCGTGCGGTGGCGAGTTCAGACTCGAATTGCTCGATGACGCGGCCCCAGCCGTAGTCGCTGGCCGCCTGCCGGGCCGCCTGGCGTAGCGTCGCATCCTGCCAGCGGCCGGCGAGCATCGCCGCCTGCGCCACAAAGGCCTCCTCGTCGCCAAAGGGTGCCAGCCAGCCGTTTTCACCATGGCGGATCACCAGCCTCGGCGCGGCGTAATCAAAGGCCAGCACGCCCAGGCCGCTGGCCATCGCTTCGAGCACCACATTGCCAAACGTCTCGCTGATGCTGGGAAACAAAAACACATCCCCGCTGGCATAGTGAGCGGCCAGATCAGCGCCGGTCCGTGCCCCGGCATAGATGGCCTCGGGGTATTCGGCCTTCATCGCCTCCAATCGAGGCCCCGAGCCCACGAAAACCAGCTTCGCCTCCGGCCGCACCTGGCGAAAGGCCTCAAAGGCACGCACCGCCAGCGGCAGGTTTTTCTCCGGTGCCATGCGGCCGACATACAGCGCCACTGGCGTGCCCTCCGCCGCGCCCCAGGAGCGGCGCAGCTCGTCGCGACGGTGCGCTGGATCGAAAAGCTCCGTGTCCACGCCACGGCCGAGCACGCCGACATTTTGAATGCCCCACCGCGTGAGCATCGCCGCCGTGTCCTGAGACGGCGTCAGCGTGCGGGCGGTGGCATTGTGGATGCTGCGCAGGATGCCGGAGGCCACCGCCTCCATGCCGGGCAGGCTGTAGTCCTCGAGGTAGGACTGGAAGTTCGTGTGGAAGCCGCTCACCACCGGGATGCGCCGCTTGCCCGCCGCGCGGATGGCCGCGATGCCCAGCGGCGTCTCGGTGGCCACATACAGCACCTCGGGATGAAATTCATCGAAGACGCCCAGCACCTGCCGCGCCGAGGCAAAGCCGATACGCAGCCCCTGGTAGCCCGGCAGCGGCATCGAGGGCATCACGTGCCGCGGCAGCGGATCATCCGCTCCCACGGCCTCGAGCGTCGTCATCACCTGCACCGCATGCCCGCGAGCCGCCAGCCCCTCGGACAGCGTTTGCAACGACCTCGCCACGCCGTTGATGTCCGGCGGGTAGGTGTCGGTGACGATCAGGATGCGCATGAGGGAAAAAACAGCACGGCATGCCGGATTCCAAGCTCCTTCTGTGACGAAAACGCCCCTTCCCCTGCACGCCCTCAGGGAAGGAGAAGCGTTTGAATCCCGTCGCGGCCAGCTTACGGAGGCCTCGGCCAATCATTCGCCCCGCCCTCCGATGCTCCCGTTTCTCCTCCGCCGCGCCCTGAGCAGCCTCGTGGTGATGTTTTGCGTGGTGAGCCTCGCCTTCCTGCTGATCCGCTCGATCAAGGGCGGGCCTTTTGAGCGGGAAAAGACCCCGGCGCACATTGTCGCGGCCATGGAGGCCAAGTATCAGCTCAATGGCAGCCTGGGTCAGCAATATCTGGCCTACCTGAACCGCCTCGCCCACCTCGACCTCGGGCCTTCCGCGAAGTATCGCGACTGGCAGGTGGCCGAGATCCTGGCGCAGAAACTGCCCAACTCCGTGTCCATCGGCACCCTCGCCTTCCTGCTCGCCAGCACGCTCGGCGTGCTCCTCGGCGGCCTCGCCGCCATGCACAAGGACCGCACCATCGACCGCCTCGCCATGCTCGCCTCGGTGGCGGCCATCTCCTTGCCAAGCTTCATCACCGGGCCGGTGCTCATCGCCCTCTTTGGCCTTTGGCTCGGCTGGCTGCCGGTGGGAGGCTGGGGCACGTCCAGCCAGATGGTCCTGCCCACCCTCTGTCTCGCCGCGCCCTACACCGCCTACGTCGCCCGATTGATGCGCAATTCACTGCTCGACGTGCTGAAGAGCGACTTCCTCCGCACCGCCCGGGCCAAAGGGCTGAGCGAGACCGCCGCCGTGACGCGGCATGCGGCCAAGATCGCCCTGCTGCCCGTCATCACCTACCTCGGCCCGCTCGCCGCCCACCTGCTCACCGGCTCGATGATCATCGAAAGCGTCTTCAACATCTCCGGCATGGGCAGCGTGTTCGTGAACTCGATCCAAAACCGCGATGTCTTCCTGCTCGGCGGCGCGGTGATCGTGCTCTGCGCCCTGCTCGTGCTCTTCAATCTCATCGTGGACATCCTCTACACCCTTCTCGACAAGCGCATCCGGCTGGATCAGTGATTAAACACAAACTCCGCCGAGTTCAGCAAGCTCCAAAGAATGTCCTCCACCGCGGTCTGGCGCGTGGCGTCCTTCGCGGTAAAGGCGCTGAGGGCGAGTTTTTGCTCCTCGGCATCGGGCAGGCGTGAGAAGCAGGCGAGGTAGAGTTCCTCGATGATTTGCTCGGGCTTCGCGTCGCCCTTCGCGAGGCGTGCCACGCGGCCTTTGGCGCTGACGAGCATCTCCTGGAGCTTGTTGGAATTCATGAGGTGCAGGGCTTGCACGACGCTCGGTTTGGCATCGCGTTCGCAGGGGCACTCGGAGCTCGCGTTGGGGCGGCCAAAGGCATCCATGAACTGGCTTTCGAGCTTGTGATTCCAGGTTTGCTTGGCCAGCGCATCGGGCGGCATGCCGGAGAAGGTCTCTTTCACCTCGGTGACGGCGCAGACGGCATCCAGCAGCGTTTCAGCAGGCAGGCGCCGGCGGTAGCTGCGGCTGTAGTTCTTCAAATCGGCGGCGTTGGTCTCATTCGGCAGGCTGCTGAGGCGGTATATCTGCGAGCGCATGATGGTGCGCATGAGATGCTTCAAATCGTAGCCGTGCTGCACGAAGTCAGCGGCCAGCCAGTCGAGCAGTGCGGGATTCGTGGGTGGATTCGACGCACGGAAGTCGTCCACGGGATCGACGATGCCGCGGCCCATAAAGCTCGACCACACGCGGTTTACGATGGCATGCGCAAAGTGCGGATTCTTCGGGTTCGTCATCCAATCGGCCAAAACCGCCCGCGGGTCCTGCGATTCGGCGATGGGGATTTCCTTGTCGGCAGGCGGACGCGGCTTGAGCGACACTTTGGTGACGGGATGCTCGATGCTGGCCGTGCCGGGCGCGAACCACCACTGCTCCGGCTCGCCGCTGATCGGCGCGGAGATGCCCTGGCCCTTGCGCTTCATCTGCGTGAAGAACGCCGCCATCTGGTAGTAGTCCGTCTGGTCCCACTTCTCGGTCGGATGGTGATGACACTTCGCGCACTCCAAACGCACGCCGAGGAAAATCTGGCCGATGAAGGTCGCGGCGTCGATGGGGTCGCGTTTGTCGCGCCAAATGGCGACGGGGCCGTTTTTGTGCGTGTTGCCCTCGGCGGTGAGGAGTTCGGTCACGAAGCGGTTCCACGGCTTGTTTTCGCGAAACGACTGCCGGATCCACTGATCGAGCAGATAGACCGGCTTCACGCCGACTCGCGAGGGGTTCGGACGAATGAGATCGCCCCACTTGATAGCCCAGTGATCGGCCCACTCGGGGCGCTCGAGCAATTGATCGATCCACTGCTCATACTTCGACGGGTTTTTGTCGGCGAGGAAGGCTCGCGCCTCCTCCACGCTCGGCAGCATGCCGATGGCATCGAGCGAGGTGCGGCGGAGGAACTCCGCGTCGCTGCATGTGTCGCTCGGCAGATAACCGACCTTTTGCAGTCGGGCATAGACGAGCTTGTCGATCTCGTTGCGCACCGGCAGCTTCGCGTAGCGCTCCGCTGGCAGCAGTTTTTCCGCAGGCACATCCACACGCGAGATCGCCACCTGCCCCATGTAACGCGCCACGATGACCGTCTCCCCGCTTTCGGTCGAGGTTTTGACTTTTCCGGTCTCGTTCACACTCGCGATGGCTTTCTCCGTCGAGATGTAGTCCGCCAGGTCCGTCACATCGCGCGTCGAGCCGTCGCTGTACTTCGCCGTGACCTTCAGCGCGACCTCCTCGCCTTTGCGATACGTCTTTTCGCCCGGCGTGATCGCTACTTCGGCCAGCGTGGGCTGATTCGCCGTCTCGTAGGGCATGCCTTGGCGAATCCAGTCCGCGATCGTCTTCGCCCAGGCCGAATCCGGTTCAAATCGCTGCCCACCTTCATGCTGCACACGAACGGTGGCTTTTTGAAGGATAAGACTGTCTTCTGGCCACGCGGGAAAGACGCGACGGCCTCGCGAATCGTTCACGAACTCCATGAAGTCGCTCTTCGTGTCGAAAGCGAAGATCGAGAGCCGGAAACCCGCCTGCCCGCTCGATTTCGCATGGCAGGAGCCGAGGTTGCAGCCGGCTTTCGTGAGGATGGGGAGGATGTCGCGGGTGTAGGAGAGCTTGGGAGGGGTAGAAGTGAGAGGTGAGATGTCAGAGGTGAGCTTGGTGACGTTCGCCTTCTCATCGAGTTGCACGACCTTGCCGCTGTCGAGTGCGGCGAAGGTTGTTTTGGTCTCAGGGTTCAGAAGCGCCGCATACGGCACGCCTTCGAGCGTGGTGAGCTTCTTCGATTTGCCGCTGGTGAAGGCGAGTCGCACGCCGTCGTGGCTTTTGAGTTCGGTGATGTTGAAGACGTTGCCGCTGTCCGTGAGGTAAGTCAGCGCGGTGGAGTCAGGCGACCACATCACGGCGTTCACGGGAGCGGATTTGTCGCCGAGGAGCATCAGCATCTCTTTCGTGGCGATGTCCCAGACCTTCAGTTCCTTGTCCGCGCTGCCCGTGGCGAGCCATTTGCCGTCGTGATTGAACGCGAGTGCCGTGATGTGGCCGACGTGGCCTTCGATCTTCGCGATTTCCTTCAGCGTGGCTGCGTCCCAGACCTTCGCGAGGGTGTCTGCGCCGCCGGTGGCGATCTGTTTGCCGTCCTTGCTCAGCGCGAGGCTC
>JBKCXA010000809.1:0-6548 GCA_046316935.1 Prosthecobacter sp. | reverse complement strand
CGCGCACGCCGAGCTGGCCGCCGACGTAGGTCGGCCAGCTCACCTTGTCGCTGAGCGTGTCGGGCAGGCCACAGCAGCCGGCCTCCAGCGTGGCGGGGCCGCGGGCCACCGCGCCCGCCTCGCAGCGCTGCATGAGGTCATACACGGTGCCCACCTCGATCCAGCGTTTCGCCTCCGGCACACCAAGCGCATCGGCCATCGTGCGCATGTGACCGGCGAGCGTTTCATTCGCCGCAGACACCGCGAACCTCGCCTCAGGCACCGCGAGCCGGATGGCTTGCGCGGCTTGCACCATGATCGGAAACAGCCGGCGCACCTCGTTGAGCCGGCTGCCGGGAAACCAGCCCACCAACCCAGGCTCGCGAGGCCAGTCGCGGCGCAGCGTCTGCACGCGGTCCACCATCGGATGACCGCAAAATTCCGTGCGCAGGCCGCTCTGCTCGTAAAAGGCCTTCTCGAAGGGAAAAATGCAGATCATGAGGTCCAGCACCTTGGCCATCACCTTCACGCGTCCCTTCTTCCAGGCCCAGACTTGAGGGCTGATGTAATAGACGATCTTGCCTGCATAACCCGCCGCTCGCAGCGACGATGCCACGCGGAGGTTGAAACCCGGATAATCCACCAGGATCACCGCATCCGGACGCTCGGCGAGGATCTTCGCCTCCACCGCCACCTTCTTCTCCTTGAAGTAGCGGTAGATTTTCAGCACCTCCCACAGGCCCACGACGCCCGCTTTCTCCACCCAGTCCTCGATCTCCAGCCCCGCCACCTCGCGCATCTGCCGGCCACCGAGGCCGCTGACCTGCAAGTCAGGCTCCAGCGCCTTCATCTCGCGCAAAAGACCCGCCGCATGCGTGTCCCCGCTGATTTCTCCAGCGATGATAAACACTCGTGTCATGCGAAACACCGGCGGCGGTCAGGAAGAGCAAATTCAAACATCATGACGAAGAGTAGGCCGCGATTCAGCGCTGGCAAGGGACGCCACAATCCGAATACAGCACCTTCACAAGATACAGGCCGCAAGCAGGCGCAGTCTGGTTGCTCTGCTTCCCTGTGGGATCGTCGAGCAGGCCCGCGAACCACTCGCGTGTCTCGCGGCCTCTCGCCACATGGATCATGCTGCCGACGATGAGGCGCACCATTTTGTAAAGGAAGCCGCTGCCTTCGAATTCGAGCTCCAGCACCTCGCCACACTCTCGCACCTCAGCGCGATGGATCGTGCGTGTGGTCTTCTCCGGCAGCGTGCGACGCTCCACCTCCGGCATGTCGCCGCGATTGGCGCTCAGGCGGATGAAATTGTGCGTGCCGACAAGCTTTTCGCAGCACCAGCGCAGGGCGTCGATATCCAGCGGACCGTAAAGATGCCACGCCCGATCCGCCTCGAAGGGCGAAAGCATGCGCGGCCGCCAGATGCGATAGCGATAGACCTTGCCGATGGCATCGAATCGAGCGTGAAACTGCGGAGGCACCTCCTCCGCCTGCGTCACGCGAATCGTCAGTGGCAGGCAGGCATTCAGGGCACTCACCCACGACTCACCACTCAGGCCGATGCTCTCCGGCACATCGCCATGGGCCACCTGCGCCAGCGCATGCACGCCCGCATCCGTGCGGCCACTGCCCTGCACGCCCGTCTCGATGCGCACGGCCTTGCGGATGGCCTTGTTGATCTCGTCCTGGATGCCCCCGCCGCCTTCCTGGCTCTGCCAGCCCTTCCAAGGCGTGCCGCAATACGCCACCGTGAAGCGCAAGCGCTTCCATCCCGGTGCCGGGCCATGGCGGAGACCGAGGCTGGTTTCGAGTTCACTCATGGAGCTAAGATGAAGCCTTCGGCTTGGGCCAGTAAGCTCCGATGGCCGTCAAAGCTCGGAAGCTCTTTGCTTTCGGAGTGCCGCTGCCGCGTCAGCAAGCTGAAACAACATAGACCAGTCATCATCACTCGGGGTGAAACTCTTTGATGTCTCACGCAAAGGCGCAAAGCCGCAAAGTCCAGAATGCCTCTGGAAACCTTTGCGCCTTTGCGGCTTTGCGTGAGAACATTTTTGACTTCAGCTTTCACAAAACTCGATGAATTGAGGTGCCTCGCATTAGAATGCCAAATCACAGCTTGCGAAGCACCAGGACGGGGTTTTCGGGAAGTTGCGAGGCCGGTGGCAGCTTCTCATTCAACAACCAGCCGAGGCCACTGACATCCTGCGGCGGGCTTGCACCGCGTTTCCTCGTCGCGGATGCCAAAACCTTTTCCGGGAACGTGGTGATGTTTGTTTTCATGGTGTGCCTTTGCTTTCGCGCCGCCTGATTTCAAGCCCCCACCGGATGCCACGTCGTCTTGAACTCGACCAGCGCCCGGACCTCCTCCGCGCCTTGCAGTTTGTCCGCGAACCAGTCGATGGGTTCTTCGGCTTTTCGCAGATGCACACGCTTCACGCTTTCGGCTGCGCCGAGGCGGATGGCTTGGCGCTCCTCGGCATTCAACACGCCACTGATGGCGCGGAGATGCTCGTGCGTGGCAAAGGTGGGGATCAGCTCGGCTCGCGGCCCGGTGAGCAGATTCACGACGCCGCCGGGCAGGTCGCTCGTGGCGAGCATTTCGCCCCAAAGGATGCTCGGATACGGCTGGGTCGTGCTGGCGAGCGCCACCACGCTGTTCCCGCTCGTGATCGCAGGCAAAATGAGTGACAGCAGGCCCAAAAGGGGCGCTTCATCCGGCGCGAGGATGCCGATGATGCCCATCGGCTCGGTGACGGTGAAATTGAAGTGCGCCGAGGCCACCGGGTTCACGCTGCCGAGCACCTGCTCGTATTTGTCCGTCCAGCCCGCGTAATGCACCACGCGCTCAATCGCCGCCGCCACCTCGCGCGAGGCCTCCGACTTCGAAACACCGCTCAAAGTGATGCTTTCCGCCAATTCCACACCGCGAGCCTCCATCATCTCCGCCAGCCGATACAAGATCTGCCCGCGATTGAATGCCGACCTCTTCGCCCACCCCGGCCCCGCCTTCGCCGCCGCCTCGACGGCATTCCGCAGGTCCTTGCGAGTGCATTGCGGGATGTTCGCGAAGAATGCGCCGGTAGCATCGTGCAGCTCGCTGATACGCCCGCTCTCACTGCGAATGAAAGCTCCACCGACGTAGCATTTGGGGGTTTTGGTGATGTGGAGACGGGTCATGAAGGGAAAGCGTTGGAGGTGGCGGAGCGGGCAAATGACGAATGAGTAAGCACGAATGACCAATCAATCCAGAGCCGCGTGCTCTTATAGCTTCTATATCGCCAGATCGAAGCCCCTAACCCTGCGCCGCTGTGCCCGCGAATGGGGCATCGCTATGCCCAGCCCCCCGGCGTGCCCGAGGAAGGCCCAGGCAAAATGCCCGAGCCCGCGCTGCCATCGTTTGACGCGCTCCCGCGTCTTTCACGCCACGTCAGCCCTGCGAACCCATAGAAAGCTATGGACGAATCTAAATCTTCCACAATTAAGTGTGGCTGAACAATTTTTGGCAAGAAATCCTGATGAAACCTGAAGATGCGATTAAGGAAATGGTGGTTCAGTTCGGCTGGTCCCAAATTTGGATTGGCATCCTCATTCTCGGAGCGCTGCAATTCCTCATTGGATTGTGGATAAAAGCGCGTTTGGAGGGATCAATTAAGCACGAATACGACAAGCTTAGCGAAGAGTACAAATATGATATCAAGGTTCGCGAACAGGCCGCGAAAGTGGCCGCATTTCTCGCCAAGTCGGAGGACCCAAAATCCACGCCTTCGGAGCTAAATCAGCTATCGTGGGAACTTAGTCTTTGGTTACCCGTTGAGATATACCACCAGTTAGCTCAGACGATGTGCAATCCACATGGTTTGAAAGAAATCAAGGAGGTGCTGATAGCGGTTAGAAAGTTCCTACTGCGAGACCCCAACGATAAGCTCACATGGGACAATATCATTCAAAGAAGATACCCACCGTTGACCTCCACTACAGAAAACCAGCCTCAACCCGACACAATAGCCAACGACCACGGACATTAGCCGTCGCTATGAACGAAAAGATTTTCAAAGAAGCCGCCCATTGGATTTACCGCCGCAAAGACGGACCTGACTGGTGGACACATTTGGTCCTCACCGAGCTTAATCCCGACGCCCCAAAGAAGCCGTTATCCGAGCAGGAGTCTCGCCGCGTCTTCGAGGCGCTGGCTGAACAGCAACTCATGGTCGAAGACGGCTCTCGACAGATTGGCACAGAAATCGTCCCTCAATACAAATTCAGCTTCGGCAAGCTCAAGGAGTGGGCAGAGCTTGCAGACCTCAATTGGTTCGAATCCACCTTCCCGACATGGCTCATTCGGTTTTTCATCCAATGGAAGAACCTCCTTATTGCGGCCCTTATCATCATTCTCACCGCCTTCCTCGAGACGTGTGCCGAGAAGGCAGGCGAAGCCGTTTACAACAAGTTCTTCCCCACCAAACATGATGCAACCGCAGCGCCCGGCACCAAATGACAGGCACGGCTCGCCGAGTTATTCCCCCTGTCGACGGCCGGCCTTTAGCTCGCTGCCGCACTCGCTTCTCGCGGGTTACAGCTCGACTGGAATAATCGCGAGGCGAAAGCCAATAATGTCGTTACAGTAACTTGAGTTGGCAAAGTGTCGGCGAGCGGCGCGACAATCGAAGGCATCGTTAAACCATGAACCGCCCCGATGAACCCGCAGGGGTCCAGAACTCCCCACAGGGTTCTTGCCGCCTTTGTACTTTTCAGAGTAATCAAAAGCATCAAGGCACCACTCCCAAACGTTACCGTGCATATCATACAGCCCCCACGCGTTGGCCTTCTTGCCGCCCACTTCCTGCGATTTTCGCCCGCTGTTGGCATCATTCCATCCCATCTCATTTAAGCTGCCGCCGCTATACTGTCCCAGATCGCCTGCGCGGCACGCATACTCCCATTGTGCCTCAGTAGGCAATGCGAAACGCCATCCATTCGGAAGATTTTTGCTAGCATTGAGTTTGGCGATGAATGCCTGCGCAGCGCTCCAGCTTACATTTTCTACTGGAAGTTGATCATCTCCTTGGAAAATGCTGGGATTGCTACCCATCACTGCCCTCCACTGCCACTGGGTCATCTCGAACTGCGCAAGCCAGAAGGAATGAGTCAAGATGACCTCCACTTTTTCCTCATCGCTTGATCGCCCAGTTTCACTCTCCGGACTTCCTATGGTGAAAGTGCCGGCTGGTATGTAGCTGAACTTAACCACAGCCTCGGAAGTAATTGGCACGGTCAAGGTGCTGCCCACAGATCCCGACGATATTTTTTGAGGTAGTCGTTCATTTGCTTCCGCAACGATCTTTTGTGTGAGCTCTTTCGCTTCCGCGTCTAGTCGCTCTTGTTTTTTCTGGTTGTAGAGTTGAACTAGCCCCACAGAGGCCCCCACCACAAACCCGGCTACCAGCACAAGCCGCACATTACGTTTTTCTCGCCCCCCGCGTGCCATATGTACCATAGCTGTCTGCCTAAGCTGGCTCGAAGCTGTTGATTTTGGATAGTCCTTGAGAAGCTCTTCCGCCTGCCTGATGGCATCAGCACGCCTGACTGTTTGCAGCTTCGCCAGAGAGGCTTGAACGGCGGCGATCTCCTCCATTAACGCATAGCTCAAATCCTCAAACCGCGCTTCCCCGAGGACTGAGACATCGCGCTCTGCATCTGCCAGATCGCCCTGCTGGAGCGACTTCGCGGCAGATGCGAGCATTGTCCGATGCAACGCATGTTCAGCGAACCAATCCTGAAGCCTACCCAGGGCCGCGTCACAGTCTGTGATCAGTGCCGGAGGAACCCTCCCGTCTGCCACCTTGCCCCAGCAGGCCGCTAATGCGTCCACTCGGTTGGCATCTCTTTCCTTTTGCATGTCTTCATACTGCGCCTGTTCCGCCAATTCAGGAAAGAGACCATTCGCATCCATGGCGTCGTCGGGCACCGCTTTGACAAACTCGAGCACTCTCACGGAAAGGTCATCACGCAGAGCTGCCAGTTGTGCTTGGATCTCCTGAAGTTCGCCGAGCCCGGCTATTTTCGTCGAGGCGTCTGGCGGCACCACTGCCAACTGACTTTGCACCACTTTTTCCAACTCCTGCACAGCGGTCATCCATGCCTCCAGCTCTTTCCATTTGGCGCGGGTGATCTCCAAAGGATCGCGGCCCTCAAAATGCCGGGCTGCCAAATCCTGCGCCTGGCATTCCAGGCGGGACAGCTCCTTCAAATCGCTCAATTCGCTCAGCACGCTGCTGCGTGAGCGCACCACAGCGATCTTCGAGAGCAGCACAGCCATCCGGTAGTCCTGCCGAATCCCCGCTGGAGATGCGACCATCACGCCGCGGCTGCCCAGCGCGTCAAACTCGGTCCCTATCCCAGCCATCATCACACGCAGCAGGCGAACCGCCTCTTTTTCCTCTTTCTCGGCCTGCTGTTTCAGCACCTCGAGTTCCAGTCTCTGTTTCTCCACGGCAAGGCGTTCCTGTTCCGTCTTTGCCATTTCCGCCAGTTGCGTGCGTGCAGCCTCCAGGGCTTGCAAC
>JBKCXA010000808.1:0-3191 GCA_046316935.1 Prosthecobacter sp. | reverse complement strand
GGTAGGCGAAGTCCTCCGCGAACTGCGTATCGCCCAGCAGGCCTTCCTTGTTCGTGTGGAAGCTGTGATCCGCCTCGTGGTAGTCATACACCGCGAACACATCCTCGATCTTCATCGTCGAGCGCAGCCCGAGGTGCACGTTGTAGCCAAACAAGAAGCGCTTCGGCCCGATGGCCGCCATGTCACGCGGCACGCAGTTGTTGTCCGTCGTCAGCCGCGTCGTCGCCAGCAACGCCGTCTCAATCCCGCCGAACTCGGCCTTGCGGTCGTTGTTCAGCAAGTCCAGCCGACGCTGCAACTCCGCGCCATGCTTCGCGAGGCGCTGACGAATGACTTCGTAAGCTCCGGCTTCGAGCTGGGGGGAAGGTTGGGGTGATGGTGTTGGATCAGCCATTCAATGACGAACTGGATTCGGTGGGTTCACCCCTCACCCCTGCCCTCTCCCCGCGAATGAACGCATGTGTTGGCGTGAATTCTTTCGCGGGGAGAGGGAGAGCGCTTTCTGGTTCCTCTCCCCGCTGAGGATGATCGTTAACTCTTTGGCTCACTTGCGGGGAGAGGTTAGGTGAGGGGAACTCCGAAAGGAGACTGAAGAGAGGGTTGGTGTTACTTCTTCGCCTTCGTAGCCAGCAAACCGGCTACGTTCGACTCACTCAGGCCAAAACGACCAGCGGCGCCGATCATGCTGGTGAGCTTGTTGAGCGTGCCGGCATCGGGATTGAGGCCGATGAGCTTGGCGAAGAGGGCGCTGAGGGTGAGGTTCTTCGTGTCCTCGGCGGAGAGGCCGAATTGATCGACCACCGTCTTGAGCTGGGCTTTGAAGTAGTCGGGATCGCCGTTGAAGAAGGTCTCCTTCACGTCCGTGAGCGTGCGGCTGCCTTCGACCATGCGGTCCACGGCACGAGCGGTGCCAATGGCGCTGGTGATCTTGTCGAAGAACTGGCTTTCGCCGCCGACGATCTCGATCTTGGCGGACTTCATGGCTTCGCCGAGCACGCCAGCCTGGGCGGCAGCGATGTCTTTCTGGATGTTGATCTCCGCGAGGGCCACGGCCTTGTCTTTGTCGAGGTTGAGTTTGAACTCCTCATGCTGGCGACCGGCATCTTCGAGCAACTTCATGGCCTGCGCCTTCTTCGTGATGCCATCGGCCTCGGCAGCGAGTTTGAGCTGCGTGACCTCGGCATCAACGGTGCCCTGCTTCTGCGAGGCCTCGGCCTTGGCAAGCAAGACCTGAGCTTCGCCCAGGCCCGGAGCGGCAGCTTTGGCCGCAACAGCTTCAGCGAGGGCTTTTTCGGCAGCAGCTTCTTTGGAAGAGGCTTCCTGCTTCGCTTCGGCGAGGGTGAGCAATTCCTGAGCGTGCAGCTCGGCGGCTTGTTTGGCAGCTTCGGCAGCCTTGATGGCCGTGAAGGCGGCCTGCTCGGCGGCGAGCTGTGCAGCCTGTTTCGCGGCCTCGGCTTCTTTGATTTTTTGAATGAGCTGCTCCTGGGCGTTTTTCTCGGCGTGGGTGAGCGCGACCTGCTTCTCGCGGTCGGCGGTGGCGAAGGCCTCGGTGTCCTTCATCTTCTGCTGTTCGACAACGACGGTCTTTTCGAGCGCCACGCGGTCTTTGATGACCTCCTGGATGTTCTTTTTCTCCACTTCGACGGCTTTTTCCTTCTCAATGTCCTTCAACGTCGTGATGCGCTGACGCTCGATGATCTCCAAATCGCGATCCCGGGTCACACGTTCGACCTCGACGGCATCTGTGCGCTCCTTGTTGCGCTGGGCGACAAGGACCTGGCGATCCTTGTTTTGCGTGGCGACGGCGATTTCCTCGTCGGCAGTGATTTTGGCGCGTTCGGCCTTCAGGCGCTCTTCTTCCTGCACCTTCATCATTTCGGCCATTTCGCGGGCTTTGACGCTTTCGACGTCGCGCTTCTGCTTGGCCTCGGTTTCGGCGAGCTGGCGTTCCAGCTCCAGAATGGCCTCACGAGCCTGCACGTCCTGCTGCTTGATGACCTTCTCCTTGTCGCGCTGGATGTTGTTGGCCAGTTTCGCCTGCGCGGCGGTTAGTTCGGTGATCTTCTTGATGCCCTCGGCATCGAGAATGTTGTCCGGATCGAGGTTTTCGAGCTGCGTCTGCTCCAGGAAGTCGATGGCGCAGTCGTCGAGCGTGAACCCGTTCAAATCGGTGCCGATGACCTTCAAAATCTCGCTCTTGAAGTGATCGCGCTCATTGTAGAGCTGCACGAAGTCGAACCGCTTGCCGACGGTTTTCAGCGCCTGGGAAAATTTGGCATCAAACAGCGTGCGGATGGTGTCCACCGCGCTCGCACGAGCACAACCGATGCTTTGGGCCACGCGGAGCACGTCTTCGGGCGTTTTGTTCACGCGGACGAAAAAGGCCACTTTGATGTCGGCACGAAGGTTGTCTTTGCAGATGAGGCCTTCGTTGGCTTTGCGCTCGATCTCGATGCGCTTGACGGAAATGTCCATGTACTCGGCCTGATGAGCGACAGGGATGACCAGCATGCCATTGAAGGACACCTTGGTGCCGCCGACGCCATTTCGCACGATGGCCTGCCCTTGCGTGACCTTGCGAAAGAAGCGCGAGAACAAGATCAGCACGCCGAGGAAGATGCCGATGGCGATGACACCGACGAGGATGCTGCCTTCGAGTAGGACTGCGAGTGTTGGGAGGTATGTTTGCATGGTTTGAGAGATCGGGAGTTAAACAGATTCGATGAAGTAGAAGGCGTTGTCGGGGCCGGCGGCAGTGATTTTGGCCCGAGTGCCCTTGGCGAGCGTGCCGCCTTGCGTGCGGACGTTGAT
This sequence comes from Prosthecobacter sp., assembly GCA_046316935.1. Taxonomy (GTDB): domain Bacteria; phylum Verrucomicrobiota; class Verrucomicrobiia; order Verrucomicrobiales; family Verrucomicrobiaceae; genus Prosthecobacter. The sequence goes on along the minus strand of JBKCXA010000808.1, from coordinate 380 downwards.
GAGAAGTGGTGCACCGTTGGCCGTGATTTCGAGCTGGCCGTAGGTTTCGTCGGCTTCGATGGAGCACACGGTGCCTGTGCGGCCAATGACCACCTCGGCCTCGGTGTCGGAATCCGCCATGGCTTTGAAGAGCTTTGCCACCGGAATGGTGACCAGCTTGGTAATGACGAGGCTGCCGATGAGGTTCGGAAGGATCAAGATGAAGGCCTGCAAGGTGCTATGAGCCGGATTCCATTTCTCGTTCAGCACGAGGGATAGGAACCACAGGAACAAGACGAGAAAGCTCAACCAGACCACGATAGGCACCTGGGAAAACCCAAAGAGACGCCCCGCGGTGAGCCAGGCGCCACCGGTGTTCACGCCATGAGCGTGATGAGCAT
>JBKCXA010000807.1:0-7724 GCA_046316935.1 Prosthecobacter sp. | reverse complement strand
TGGTGCGGACACAGCCGTGGCAGGACCTCCCAGCCGTCGTTTGGCGCGGACACGGGCGTGGCGGGACCTCGCGCCGGTCGTTTGGCGCGGACACGACCGTGGCAGGACCTCGCGGCGGTCGTTTGGCGCGGACACGGGCGTGGCAGGACCTCTCAGCCGTCGTTTGGCGTGGACACGGCCGTGGCGGGACCTCGCGACGGCTGGGAGGCGTTTCCACGGCTGTGGCAGGGCTCGCGGACCGGACACAGTGGGGAGACCCCGAAAAAACGACCCTCTTGACGGTTTTCGGGCGGTTTGATAAAACCGCGCAAATTCGCCTTCAACACCGTCGGGTGTCGTGCTCGGCGGGGGGCGGATCCGCTACCCAACCGCAACCTCGCGCTGCTTTCCCGCCCACCTGCCGTGGCCCGTTTCGGACAAGCTTACTTCGGTGATGGTTCACGCTTCTCGGCCCAGGATTCGCCGCGCCCTTCCCCAACCCGACGCAACATGGCCTCCAACCGACTCCCCGATAAGCTCGACCTGCTCTTCGCCCTGGGCGAGGACATGGCAGACGGGCTCACCCAGCATGAAACGCCCGTGGGCGTGAAACAGAACACGGAGGCGGTCATCCGGGCCGCCCTCACCGCCGCGCGAGCGGCGGAAACCAACTACGGCGAGTGCAAGGTGCTCAAAAAAACCGCGAACACCGCCGTCACGACGGCGGATGGCGCGGGAAAGGTCTTCATCACCAATGCCCGCAAGCGCCTCTCGAAGTTCTTTGGCGAGGCGGCGAGCACGGAATGGGAATCCGCCGGTTGGCCGCCGGGCACCACGGCGGTGCCCTCGACCCAAGATGGCCGCTTTGACCTGCTGGCGAGCCTGAAGGCCTACTTCACGGCCCACCCCGCGCATGCGAGCGCGGACATGGAGGTGACCGCCGCGCTGGCGGATGCCGCCCACACGGCGGTGAGCACCGCCCGCGCCACCCTGGGCCAGAAGATCACCGAGAGCGGTCAGGCGAAGGTGGCCCGTGACAACGCGGAGAAGAACCTGCGCATCCGCATGAACGGTCTCGTGACCGAGCTGGAGACGCTGCTGGCCCCGGATGATCCACTCTGGCATGCCTTTGGCCTCAACCGCCCGGCGGATGAGGAGACACCGGAGGCCCCGACCTTTACCACGGCGCTGGCCGGTCCGAACCACAGCCTGCTCGTGGATTGGGACGACAGCCTCCGCGCCGCCCGCTGGCGCGTGTGGATCAAGGTCATCGGTGTGGACAACGACTTCCGCGCCGTGCTGACGGTGACGGAAAGCGATGCGACCATCCCGAACCTGACCGCCGGCACTACGGTGGAAGTCCGCGTGACCAGCGTGAACGACGCTGGCGAAAGCGCCCCCGGCCCCGTGGCCAGCGCGGTGATCTCGTAACTCAAACCAGACGAGGAGACTCGGAGACCGGGAGACTGGGAGAGCGGCTGCGCCGCCTGCTTTGCCCCCGTCTCCTTGTCTCCAAGTCTCAAAGTCTCCCCCTCTTCTCACCGCCATGCCCTACGATCCCAACTGGCCGCAGAACGGCCAAAACATCGACGCGGACCGCTTCCGGGAGCAGTTCGCCGGAATCAAAGACCTGATCGACCTGCTTCCTGCCGGTCCCCAAGGCCCGGAAGGTCCCGCCGGACCGCAAGGGCCAGCAGGCTCAGAAGGGCCGCAAGGCCCACAGGGGCCGCAGGGTGATCCCGGTGGTCCGCCCGGACCGCAGGGGCCGGAAGGCCCGCAAGGTCCGATGGGTCCCCAAGGCCCGCCCGGTGAGGTGACGCAGACGGATTTGAACAACGCCCAGCTCAACACGCTGAGCCAGTGCAGCAACGTGAGCAATGGCGTGGCCACCTTGGACAATCCCTATGGCGATCCGGTGGCCGAGGAGCTGCGCCAGAAGCTCAATGAGCTGATCAACGCGCTGCGTCGCTGAACCCAAGCCGCCCGGATTGCCACCGGCCCTCATGAAGGGGGCCAGCATGGCCTCCTGTCGGTCCGGGGAGGGATGAACAGGTTGGAAAACCTGTTCCACGTTTCGGAAAGGATGCGCCCGCCGCACGACAGGCGTGCGGCGGGCTGGGGGTGGGGGAGCACCGAGCGCGTCGGGCGGGAAAGGGGGGCGGCGTTCAGCCACCGGCCATCATGGTTTCCTGCTGCAGGATGGCGGCGGGGGGACCGCAGGCCCAGGCGGGCTCCGGCGAGGCGGAGGAGCGGGGTGCGGGGGCGAGACGCCCGTCCCGGTGATCGGGGGCGCCGGCGGGGTTGGCCTCCGGCTGCACGGACCAGTAGGCAGAGCCGAAGCTGCCATGGATGCAGGGGGGGAGCTTGCCCGAGCCGTAAACCTGACCGAGGCCGATGCGCAGCCCGGTGGAGATGGGGTCATGATCAGCGGTGAGGATGACCAGATTGCAAACACACATGGGATGGTTGTGCAGCTCGCAATTCAGCGTGCAGTGAGCGCAGGGGTGGGTGTCGTGCATGGTTGGACGGCAGGGGCCGTGGCTCAGGGTTGGGGTGGCTGCTGCTCGGCACGCAGGGAGGATTCGGCGGCGAGCCAGTGCTCGACGTCATGACCATGCTGGCAGCCGCGCTTTTCAAAGTATTGATAGGCGCGGACGGCGATCTCATCGGGGCTGGGGGAGGCGGCGGCCGCGGCGGCGGTGGGGAGGGGAGCCACGGGGGGCATGCGACCGTTGGAGAGGCTGGTGCCGTTGCCGGGCTGGCCGGCGTGGTGGCTGCGATGGGCGGAGGAGCCATTCGCAGGCTTCGTGCGCGAGGCGCGCGTGGTGGTGGGGAGGGTGGTTGTCATAGGACCACGATGGTGGTCGGCACGGCGAAGAAACGCGATGGGGTGTTCACCCCATTTTCAGGCGAGGAAAGCCGGGCAGCATGCGCGTTTCCCAAAGCACCCCGCTGGAGGATGCCATGCGCCCGAACCGCCCCCGACCACCCGAAATGCCGCTTGTCAGGCCGCAGCGCTGCGTCGAGCCATGGACGCTGCGGCTTACCCGGCCAGGCACGGCTTCTTTTTCCAACCACCCGGCCGATTCCTCATGCGACCGCCATCCCAAGGCTCACCACCTTGCCTGATGAGGCCCTCTGCCGTCACCCTCGTCTGCCATGCGCACGCCGCCCCCCACTCCCTCTCCAGCGGCGCTGCGGCGTCTGCATCTCAGCTACCAGCAGACGCTGCACCGTCACGTGCGGCGGCCGGCACCGAAACTGGATGCGGCGCGCCGCCTGGGAAAGCGGGCCATGAAGCTGGGCATGGACACGCTGGAGCTGGCGCGGCTGCACGAGAAGGCGCTGGCCGCGGCCCTGCTGCCGGACGCGCCCAAACACCACCGCGAAGGGGTGATCGGCCATGCCTGCGCGTTTTTCGCGGAGGCGCTGGCCCCGATCGAGGAGACGCACCGCGGCGCACGGGAGGCGGATCATCACCTGCGCGTGATCGTGGAGACGCTGACGGAGCGCACGATGCAACTGGCGGAGGCGAATGCGGAGCTGAAACATGAGAACGAACGCCGGAAGGCGGTGGAGACCTCTTTGCGAGCCAGCGAGGAGCAATCCCACACGCTGCTGGAGAAGTCCCGGCGGATGCAGGAGGACATGCGGCTGCTCTCGCGCCGCGTGCTTTCCGCCCAGGAGGAGGAGCGCAAACGGATCAGCCGGGAGCTGCATGATGTGATCGCCCAGACGCTGACGGGCATCCATGTGCGGCTGGCGGCGCTCGCGGCCCGTGCCTCGGCGGATACCCGCGCCCTGCACCAGAAGATCCGCACCACCCAGCGGCTCGTGGAAAAGTCCGTGGACATGATCCACCAGTTCGCGCGGGACCTGCGCCCGGCGGTGCTGGACGATCTGGGACTGGTGCCCGCGCTGCGATCCTGCCTGAAACGCTTTGCCGAGCAGACCGGCGTGCACACACGCCTGCAGGCGGATGCCTCCATCGAGAAGCTGGACACCAACACGCGCACGGTCCTCTACCGGGTGGCCCAGGAGGCGCTGGTGAATGTGGCGCAGCATGCGAAGGCGTCGAATGTCAGCATCGGCCTGCGCCTGCGGAAAGGCATCGCGCACATGGAGGTGCGTGATGACGGGCGTGGCTTTCTGGTGGACGATGATGCCTTCATCAAGCGCAGCAAACGCCTGGGACTGCTCGGCATGCGCGAGCGCACCGAGATGGTGGGCGGCACGTTTTGCATCGACTCCGCCCCGGGCCGGCACACGGCGGTGCGGGTGCGGATTCCCCACCATCCGCGCCCGAGGAAAAAAGTGGCTCCCGCGTCTGCCTGCGACTACGACACCATGCGCTGCACATGAAGCCCATCTCCATCCTGCTGGCCGAGGACCACGCCATCGTGCGCGAGGGTCTCTCCATGCTGCTGCGCTGCGAGAAGGACCTGCGAATCATCGGCGAGGCGGACAACGGCCAGGATGCCGTGCGGCTGGCCGCCCGGCTGCGGCCGGATGTGGTGGTGATGGACATCGCCATGCCCCAAATGAACGGCATCGAGGCCACCCGCCAGATGCTGCAAGCGCGGCCGGGCACGAAAATCATCATCCTCTCGGCCCACAGTGACGAAGCCTATGTGGACGCCGTCATGGAGCTGGGCGCGTCAGGCTACCTGCTGAAACAAATCGCCTCGCAGGCCCTGCCGGAGGCCATCCGGCGTGTGCACAGCGGCCACAAGTGCCTCAGCCCCACACTCGCCGAGGCCCGCTCCTCCGGCTCGAAAGCGCGGAAAAGCTGCCAACTGACCGGACGCGAGACCCAGATGCTCAAGCTCATCGCCACCGGCCATCCCAACAAGGAAAGCGCCGTGCTTTTGCATCTGAGCGTGAAGACCGTGGAGAAGCACCGCCAAAGCCTCATGAACAAGCTGAACATTCACGATACCGCCGGACTCACCCGGCATGCGATCAACCTGGGCCTGGTGGAGAGCACCGTGACCGGCGGGCTCACCCAACGAGCTTGAGGCCGATGATGCCACTCAAGATAAGCCCCAAGCACACAAGTCGGGCCGTCGTAACGGGCTCGCCAAACCAGAGGATGCCGCCGAGCACGGTGCCGACCGCGCCGATGCCGGTCCACACGGCATACGCGGTGCCGATGGGCAGGCTGCGGGCCGCGAGGCCGAGCAGGACGACGCTGATGATCAGGGCGGCGAGGGTGCCGAGCGTGGGCCCGAGGCGGGTGAAGCCTTCGGTGGCCTTGAGGCCGAGCGCCCAGGCGACTTCACACAAACCGGCGATGAGGAGCAGCAGCCACGACATGAGTTGGATGGTATTGCAGCCTGCCTGCTGACTAGGTTCACAACCCGAGTTCTTCGCGAACTGCAGCGCTGCCCATGAGACTTTTAAAGGCGGTCTGCGCGGCAGAGGCTGCACGGCGGGCCTTGGTGACTAGGTCGACGTAACGCGCGCCGGAGCGGACGGGATTGAGAATGGCACCACGCACCACATCACCGTAGTCGAGGAGTCCGTCCACATAGGGCCAGACGCGCGGATCGAGGATGGGGCGCAGGTTGCGAAGCTTGTTAAGACTGGTGCCGACTTCATCGGGCTTGAGGGTCTTCACGTTCGACTCCACGTCGTTTTCGATGGAATAAATGATGCCCTGCGCGCTGGTATGAGCCGCATCGATGGAGCCGCCGATGCTGAGTACCTTGGGCGCGCGCCCCTGGGCATGGAGGAGGAGGTACTTGGCGGAGTAGCAGTTCGGCGCGGCCTGCAGCAGTGCCTGCAGTCGCTGAATGGCGTGCGGGGTGCGCAGCAGGACGGCCGCCTGGCGCGGGTCACGCTGGAGGGCGGGTCGCATGGCCTCGAAATTGGCGAGCGCGTCCCGCAGCGCGGGAGGGCGGTCGGTTTTGGCGAGGAGCAGGGCATCCTCGAAGGTCTCGATGCCGAAAACCGCGATCATGGCCAGCGGGGCAGGGCCGTCGAGCACGAGGATGTCGCGCACGAGGCTTTCGTTCTTGTGCGGCACGGCGACGACGCGGCAGCCGCCCTTGGTGGCGCCACGCACTTTCGCCCGCACGCCGCCGATGGGCTGGACGCTGCCATCGGCATTCATGTCACCCGTCACGGCGAAGGCAGGGTCCCATATGGCGCCGGTGACGGCGGACTCGACCAGCAACGCGCAGGCGACGGCCGCGGAGGGGCCGTCTTTTTCGATGTATTTGTCCTCAAAACCAACTTGAAGGAGATGCCCTGCCGGCCAGGCGGAGTGACGCAACTGCGCATGCTTGGCGACCTCGGCGATGCTTTTGAGCATGTCCTGTCCGACTTTCTGATTGAAATCAAGTTTGCTCGGGCCTGGCTCCGTCCGTGGCAGAGCAGTGAGCGTCATCTTGGTGGACTGCCCGGCCTCCTCACCCGAAGAAAGCGGGGAGATGAGCAGGCCGTTGATCTGGGCCAGCTTGAGCTTGAAGTAGCCGGAGGCCGGGGCAGGTGACGGCGGGGTGGCTGGAGCCGCAGGTGAAGAGGCGGGGCTACCGGCTGGCGTTGGAGTTCTGGGTGCCACCCCCAGGTTTTTCTGCGCTGGAAACCGGATGCTTCTCGGCTGGTGAAAACGCAGACCATGTCCGGTTGTGTTCGCATACTTGATCATCACCGCCTCGTAAGCGGGGAGATTCCAAACAAACGCATGTGGCTGCTCACGCACATGCGCGCTGCCAAATTTCTGATCGAGCTTGGCAAGAGTCGTCGTGGGGTCCACTTCCTTTCCGTCGGGCGTGGTCATCTGGACGAGGTCTATCAGCGACATGGGGCCTTCCTTTTTCCAGGAGATGTAGCCTCCGGAGATGAAGTATTGTCCGCCGAAGAAGCTGAATTTGACTTCACGCCCCTTCCTTTCGGGGTCAAAAAAACGGGCGTCCTCGATGTTTGAGGTGCGGCGAAAAAGCTTCTGACCTGCCTCGCTCTCCATGGCCGCTATCTTGTCGTCAAACTGCCTCATGGACACACCTGCTGGCGCGCTCCAGTCGATCAACTCATCCAGATTGACGACGATCGCCGGCCCAGTCGCGCTCTGGCCCGGCGCCACACCCAGTTTCCTGATCGCTGGCTGCACCTGCTTGTTCCGCACGTTGACCAGAAATGCCGGATCCCCCTTGCCCACATGGGTCGAATACTCCGCGCTGACGGAAAAGTTCGCCAAGTCCCACTCGAACCTTTTGACCGCTGTGTTGAACGTGTGTGGCGCGCCAAGGCTGGAATCCATGGCCGCGAGCAACTCCGGTGGCACCTCCTGGTCCTTCTCTGCCGCGTAGACGCAATAAAAACGCTCCATCGACCGGCCCTGCCAGACCACGCTCACAAAGTTGGGGTGCATCGCGCTTTTAAAGATCGAAAAGGACGGATTGTGAACCGGCGCATAGTTGGCGCTGAACAAGTACCGGATATCTCCACTGTCCTGCACCACCTTGAACAGCTTTTCCCGCGGCACCACCGCGAGCGCCTGCACTTTGGCTTCCAACGACTCCGGAGTCAGCTCGCATGGCACCCTCAAGTCGAACACTCCGTCGAAGTCGATCTCGAAGCTCTCCGGTACGGTCACGGCGGATGCATTGCCTTGAGAGCTTTGTTCATGGCAGGCAGTGATCGCACAAGCGAGGCACAGCAAAAGGGCGAAGCGGAAGTACGACATGGCTCTCATTTCCCGCTTTTAGAAGGAAAGACAAAAAACTGTCAATCACTTCACC
>JBKCXA010000806.1:0-5013 GCA_046316935.1 Prosthecobacter sp. | reverse complement strand
AGTGAGCAGCGTGTCGAGCTTTTTGCCATCCACGGCGTGCGGCGCGGGTGTCGCGATGCCGATGAGGTTCAAAATCGTCGGGAACATGTCATACACTGCGGCTTGCTGGCTCTGCACGGCATTCACGGCGATGGGCAGGCGCTTCTGATGCTCGTTCGCGGCATCCGGCTTCGCCCATGCGGCGATCAAGGGCACACGCATGCCACCCTCGTAGTGCGAGCCTTTTTTGCCACGCAGCGGTTCGGCACAGGCCACGGCATGCTCGTGACCGAGCGGGGCATCGCTGCCGTTGTCACCGAGGAAGAAGACGAGCGTGTTTTCCGCGATGCCGAGGGTGTCGAGATGGTCGAGCAGGTCACCGAGCGACTTGTCCATGCCTTCGACGAGGGTGGCGAAGGCCTGCGCCTGTGGCGACTTGCCGCTGTCCTTGTAATGAGCGGCGAAACGCGGATCGGAATCGAACGGCGCATGCACCGCATACTGCGCGAAGTAGAGGAAGAAGGGCTTCTCGGCCTTCACCGCCTCGCTGACATGCGCCTTGGCTTCCAGCGTGAGCGCCTCGGTGAGGAAGATGTCCTGCCCGTGATACTTCTCGAGGCCTTGCACGGCATGGCTGCCGCGTTTCACCTTGGCATTCGCCTTCACCGGGCGGTCAAAGTTCTGCTTCCCGTAGTAGCTGCCCGGTGCGCCGATGGAGCCGCCAGCCACATTGATGTCGAAACCGATCTTCGACGGGTCCGCGGCATCGAAGGCCCGCGGCGCGAAGTGACCCTTCCCCACATGAATCGTGCGATAGCCGCTGGCTTGCAGCACACCCGGCAGCGTCACATCGCCCGGTTTGAGGCCTTTCCAGTTCCACTCGGCGGGACCCTGTGGTCCGGCGTTGTCGTTGTCGGGATTGATCCAGTTCGTCGTGCGATGCCGCGCGGCATTTTGCCCCGTCATGATGGAGATGCGAGTGGGCGAGCACACGCTCATGGCGCAGAAGTTGTTGAAGCGCACGCCCCGCGCCGCCAACCGCTCCATGTTCGGCGTGCGGTAGTAGTCGTTCAGCGGGTAGCGCTTGGGCTTTCCCTCCGCGTCCGTCAAAAACGGCACGGAGGTGTCCATGACGCCCATGTCGTCGACGAGCATTATGACGATGTTCGGGCGCGGCGGAGCCGCGAAGAGCGAAGAGCTAAGAGCGAAGAGACAGAGGAGCAGGCGTGAGAGCATGATGAGATGTGAACGCCCAGCGGCAGGAGAGTTTTCAGCCGCTTGGTCGGACGGGGCGGACAAGTCAGACCTGTCTGACGGCACTCAATTCCTCATTCGCCATTCTGCATTCATCATTTCTTCAACCTTCCCAACTCACGCCATCCCAAGCAATCACCCTCTCCAGCAGCTTCACCACTTCTTCGCTAAAGCATTGAAACAGCACCTCGCCCTTTTCGGCGGTGGCGCTGCGCGGATCACCGACATGACCCGGTTCGCTGCGGTCGGTCATGATCCAGCCGCGGCTGGCGGGCTCGAAGGGATTGCCGAAGGGCACGTCGTTGGTCTTCGTGAGATCACCGACGAGTTCGGGGCGCAGTCGCAGCACCATGCTGGTCTCCCATTCGCAGGCGTGGCCCATGACGCGCTGGGAGATGCTCGGATCGCGTGTCCATGGCTCCGCGCCGAGGTTCCAGTAGGTGGTGAAGAGCAGCAGCAGGTCCTTGCGGTCGCGATGCTTCTGCCGTGTCTCGAAGACCGACTGCTTGCCGGGCACGTCGTTGCCGCCGTGGCCGTTGAGAATGATGAGGCGCTTGAAACCATGCGCGATGAAGTTCTCCAGCAGGCCGTTCAGCAGATCGAGATACACGCGTGGCTCGGCGCTGAGCGTGCCGGGGAAATCCATGTGATGATGGGAAGTCCCCAGCCACATCAGCGGCGCAAAAAGCACGCGATCACCCATCGTGGCCTCGGTGCGGCGCACGAGTTCGTTCGTGAGCATGCTATCGGTGAAGACCGGCATGTGGCGGCCGTGCTGCTCCAGCGCGGCCACCGGAAACACCACCGGCGTGTCACGGCTCAACGCGTCGACCTCGTTCCATTTCAAATCGGCGAGCTGCATGGCGATTAGCGGACTTCTTGAACCAGGATGGTGTGCGTGACCGGCTGAAGCGTTTTGCGGACGTTCGCGTCCTGCTTTGCGTGCTCGTCGGCGAGCTTCTTTTTCAGCTTGGCGAGAGCGGCGGCGACTTTGGGTTCCTCGGCGGCTTCGACGGCGATGACACGCATGTGGGTGACGAGGTTTTTGACGAGCGTCGTCTCAAAGGCCTGCTTCTGGCCGACGGCATTCGTGAGGTTGGCAAAAGCCGCATCAAAAGGCGTGCTGCTGAACTCGGCGTTCAGGTTGATGCCGTCTTCGAGTTGGTTGCGGGTGAATTCCTTGGTCTGCTGGCCCCAGGTGACTTTGGCTTTTTCGCTCGAAAGGCCGATGACGTGCAGCATGAGGCGGTTGAGGTCCTGATTGAAGCTGGTGAAGGGCAGGATGCTGCGATTGCTACCTGCGCTCTTTGGATCGGCATCGAAGCAGAAGGGCCATTTGTCGCTGACGATCTGGATCGCACCCGGCGCGAGCTTCACCGGCTGGATGGTGTGACCTTCGCTCGCGTTGCTCTGGCCCTTCATGTTCAGCGTGATGACGCCGATCTCGCCGTCAAAGCCCAGCGCCTTCAAGAAGGCCTGCGCCATCAAAAGCTGGCCGGAGGGCGCGGGATGGAAGCCATCGCCGCCGAAGGGGCCGTATTCCTTGCCCAGCGCTGCTTTCGATTTCGTGAGGGCGTCCATCATCGTGTCATGCACGTTCGCGAAGGGCTGCTTGTTCTGCTCGGCGAGCTTTTTGGCGATGTCGCGGAGTTGGGCGAGGTTTTGATTGTACAGGCTGCCTTCGATGGTGGGCCGCTTGAAGAAGTCAGGGTCCACACCACCCGGCGAGCCGACCGCCATGGCCTTCACACCGACTTTTTGCAGCCCGGCGATCACGGCACGCATGTTTTTCTCATACTCGGCGCCGATCTCCGGTGCGTAGGCCTTGTAGCTGCCGTCGTTCATGCCGTAGCAGGTCGTGGCGACGTTCGGATTGAAGACCGCGAGATCGTTTTCGAGACGCGCCGCGAAGCCGACGGAACGCTCGCCGCTCCAGCCTAACTGGAAGACTTTGATGTCTTTCCGCCCGGTGCAGGCCAGCAGGTAGGTCTCGATGTATTTCGAGTAGAGCTTCTGCTCCGTGATGCTGTCGCCAATCACGGCGACGCGAGCATTGGGCGGCAAAATGGACTCGGCGCGAAGGCTGAGGGCGGCGAGGAAGACGGCAAGAAACGGAAGAATGCGCATGGCGGGACTCATACCGCCAAAAAGCAGTCGATCTGGCAAGGAAATGTTTACCAAGTCGAGCTGTCCTCGCGTCATCAAGAGTCGTGGTTTCAGTCCAAGACGATTGGCAGCAGAATGAAGACAACAGAATGTCTGGATTCTGTTGTCTTCATTCTGCTGCCAGTTTCTGGCTGATTTTGAAACATTGAAATGCAGTGATCACCATGTCGTTAGCGTCAGATCAACGGTTCAAAGCTTCCATCGCCATGCGCTCCATCCTTCTTTGCTGTCTTCTTCCCTTGATTTCCTACGCGGAAACCGTCGTCAGCATTCATGACGAGGATTTCCATCTGAACGGCAAACCAACTTACGCGGGCCGCGAGTGGCAGGGGCATCGCATCGAGGGCCTGCTCATGAACTCGCGCATGGTGCAGGGCATCTTCGATGATCAAAACGAGGCCACGGTGAAAAATTGGGCCTATCCCGACACCGGCAAATGGGACGCGGATCGCAACACACGCGAATTCATCGACGCGATGCCGGAGTGGAAAGCGCATGGCCTGCTGGCCTTCACGCTGAATCTGCAAGGCGGCTCGCCTTACGGCTACTCGAAGGACCAGCCATGGCAAAACACGGCCATCAACGCCGATGGCACGCTGCGGTCGGATTACCTCGCCCGTGCGGAGCAAATCATCACCAAAGCCGACGAACTCGGCATGGTGGTCATCCTCGGTGTGTTTTACTTCGGCCAGGACCAGCGGGTGAAGGACGAGCAGGCCGTGATCGCCGCCGTGGATGCCACGACGCGTTGGATCATCGCCAAGAAGTGGCGGCATGTGCTCGTGGAGGTGAACAACGAGGCGAATGTGAAATACGACCACGACATCCTGAAGCCGAAACGCGTCCACGAGCTCATTCAGCGCGTGAAAGCCGCCGGCTTGCTCGCCGGCACCTCGTTCGGCGGCGGCGCGTTGCCCACGGCGGAGGTGATCTCCCATTCCGACTTCCTGCTCATTCATGGCAACGGCGTCAAAGGCCCCGACGCGATGCGGGAATTCATTGCGAAGGTCAAAAAAGCCCGCGGTGACCGCCAGATCCCGATCGTCGTGAACGAAGACGACCACTTCGACTTCGACCAGCCCGACAACAACTTCACCGCCGCCGTGAAGGAGCACGTTTCATGGGGCTTTTTCGACTTCCGCATGAAGAACGAAACCTTCGACGACGGCTACCAAAGCATCCCCGTGAACTGGGGCATCTCCAGCGGTCGGAAGAAAGGCTTCTTTGGGCTCTTGAAGCAGATCACCGCATCACCCTCACCTGAAAGCCGGTGAACTCGGCATGCACATCGCGTGAGGGTGCCCATTCCGCGCCGGTGCCGCCGTGGAAGGTATTGAAGAGGATGGAATCGACGCCGTAGGTCGTGCCTTTGCGCCATTGGAGATCGGTTTTCTCCACCATGAGCTTCTCATCGGCCCAGATGCGGAGCTGGCCGTTTTTCTTGCCCGCCGCATTCATCTCCACCTGCATGCGGATGACGACGGGCTTGCCGGGCACAAAGCGGAAGTCCTCAGGGAAATCGAACTCGTCGCCATACTTCGACGGCTGGTGCATGTGATACACATAGGCTTGGCCGCGACCATCCTTCCGCCACATCACGCGGGCGGAGAAGCC
>JBKCXA010000805.1:0-3015 GCA_046316935.1 Prosthecobacter sp. | reverse complement strand
GTTCAACACTTCGGGCAAGGGTGAGTGGCAGTTCGTGGAAGGTGAAAAGCAGCGCTACGAGCTCGCCACGCGCCATGATTGGTTCGGCAGAAAGCTGGAGACGCTCTATGTTGAAGAGGTCGTGGCACAAAACCAGCCCTGAACCCGACATGAGCCTCGCTTCCGCCGATTCCGCCTTTCACAGCACGCGCTGGACGCTCGTGCTGCGATCGCGTGGCGATGCACCGGAGGCTCGCACGGCGCTCAGCGAGCTGTGCGAGGTGTATTGGGCTCCGGTGTTTCGTTTTCTGCGCAGCGAAGGCCGCACCGACGACGACAGCCGCGAGCTCGCGCAGGAGTTTTTTGCCAGACTGCTCACACGCGGCGGTTTCGACGGTGCTGATCCCGCGAAGGGCCGCTTTCGCTCCTATCTGCTCGGGGCGCTGAAGCACTTCCTCGCAGAACGCCGTCGCAATGAAGGCCGGGAAAAGCGCGGCGGAGGTGCCGTGGTGGAATCGCTCGATGCCACCACGCACGACACGGCACCCGGACTGCAAATCGCCGATGCCAGCGCCGCGATGAATGACCGGCACTTCGACCGCGAGTGGGCCTTTGCCGTGATGGATCGCAGTTTGAAGACCGTGCAGGCCGATTTTGAAAAAGCAGGCAAAGCCGCGCACTTTGAGGTGCTGAAGCCCTGGCTCGTCGGCGATACCGCGGCGCTCTCCCAGGCCGATGCGGCCACGCAGCTCGGCGTCTCCACGGGTGCGGTGAAAGTGATGATTCACCGCCTCCGCAAAACCTTCCGCACCGCCCTGGAAACCCAGATTGCCGAAACCGTGCCCGCCACCGAGGACATCGAGGAGGAGCTGCGCTACCTGATCGAGGTGCTGAGCTGAGTCTCATCCGCTTTGGCACATCAAGGCCAGATTCGGCATGCCTCACACGTTCCAGCCGCATGCCACGTCTTCTTTTCGCTCTGATCCTACTCACGCTCAGCCATGCCGCCGAGCCGATTCGTGAATCATTCGGCGTAGAGTTCGATGCGAAGCGCTTCCTGACGCCGATCCCGAACAAGAACACGAGTGTGCGCGATGGCGTGCTGTGGACGCGTGGAGCCAGCGGAGGCAAATATCCGCCGATGGTCTATCTGCCGGTCGAGGGAAAAGACCTCACGATCTCCTTTCGCTACCGGCATCTCGCAGCGAGTGGGTGGCTGTGGTTCTTCGTCGATGGTGACGACGGCTTCGGCAGCGAGGATCACATGCTTCGCGTGAAACTGCTGCGCGAAGGCGTGCAATTGCAGGTCGATGCGCATTCCAAAGATGCCAACCATCCGCTGCGTCAGAAAAATGGCCGTCCGCCCGACAAAAAGAGCGGTGCCTACCGCCTGAACGAAATGCTTCCCCTCGAAAAAGTCGATCTCAGCGCCAACACCTGGCGAAAGGTGAAGCTCGTCTTCCGCGGCGAGGAGGTCCAAATCACGCTCGACGGCCAGACATGGTCGAAAACGCTCACGCGGCCCAATTTCAACGCCGCGAAGCACAAACTGCTCTGGATGCAAAACGGCGGCGAGGCAGGGATCGAGCTCGATGACATCCAAGTGATCTCCAGTGACAGATGACCCAGGACAACGGACATGACCGCGAGGGTTGGCCTCTGCGGTGACCGTTCTCGTAGAAACTCAGCGGCGCGGGTTCCGCAGCATCGTGGTTGGTTCGGACCAGTTCCAGAATCTGGGATCGAGCAGCCTGGAGTAGTTCTGTGGATCGCTGGCGAGGGTGTTATGCGCGCCATCCTTGTCAGGCTTGGCGGCGCCCTGCAGTTCGCCAGACTTCAGCGCGGCGGTGACGGCATCGTGATTGATGGACCAGAGCAGGAACACATTCTCATCCGAACGCCGCAGGAGGTGCAGCGTGCCTTCATCGGGCTTCGAGGTGTCCTTGAGAATGGCGAAGTGAAGTTTCGGCCCGATGCCTTTGAGGCCGCTTTCACGGAGGCAGAGGGTGAAGATATCAGGTTGCTTGGTTGTGTCCTTCGGTGTGGCTTCGCGGAGTTCGAGCATGCCTTTTTGAGCATCGCGGACACGAAAGGTGAAAACTTCCTCGGCATCATCCGCAGGATGCCAGGGCCCTTCCCATTCGGCTGGTTTCAGGCTCATCGGAGCGATCCCAAAGTCATCGGAGACGGTCGTTTCCGGGCATGCGGAAAGGAAGAGGGAGAGTGTGATGGCGGCGAGCAACCGCAGAACAGGTGTATTCATAAAAGGGTGGTTAAGCCAGTTGCCACGGCCCGCGCATCGGGCGCGTCAGCATGGCCGCCGCCTCGGGGTCGTCGAGGATTTGCTCCTTGGCGGGGTCCCAGCGCAGTTTGTCGCGATGCAGGCGCAGGGCGATGTTCGCGAGGTGAGCGATGGTGATGCTGCGGTGGGCGTATTCGATGGGCGCGGCGGTTTTTGCACCGGTTTGGATGCCGTCGATGAAATTGCGGAAGTGGTCTTTGCTCTCAAACAGACGCACATCGCCCTTGGCGAGCGGTTTTCGCAGCTCGACGGGCTTGATGTCGAGCTTGCCACGGGCGCTGATGATGGTGCCGAGCTCGCCTTCGAAGGCGATGCCGGCACCGAAGTCCTGTTTGTCCTTCACGCGGACGGTCGTGCCATCGGCGTAGCGGTAGGCGAAGTCGAACTTCGGCGCGGTGGTATAGAGGCTGCCGGGTGCGGGCCATTCGGCGTGGAGATCGAAGAACTCCACCGGGCCGCCTTCATCCATGCCGAGCGCCCATTGCACGATGTCCAGATGGTGGGCACCGAAGTCGGTGATGTAGCCGCCGGAGTAGTCGTAGAACCAGCGCCAGTTCGAGTGCAGTCTCACGGGGCAAAACGCGGCCTCGGGCGCGGGGCCGAGCCACATGTCGTAATTCAAGCCCTCGGGCACCGGCGTGGGTTCGGTTTGCGAGGCGCAGCCGTTGTTGTCGCGGTTGTCGCTGGCGAGGCCGACGCGGATTTGCTTGAGCTTGCCGATCTTGCCATTGCGC
>JBKCXA010000804.1:0-8778 GCA_046316935.1 Prosthecobacter sp. | reverse complement strand
GCACAAAGGTATCTTCAGCGACAAATTCCGCACTGAGCGGCATGCCATCGCCAGACGTAAGTGTCGGCGAGACTTTCACCTTGTATTTTTTGTTCGCTTCAAAGGCACCGGTGAGTGTGAGCGTGCGTCCGCCGATCTCCGCTTTGAGCTCACCAGCGGGCGCAGGCTCGATGGAAACCAGCGCGGCGATCTTCTTGGTGATCTCGGCGATCTGCTCCGGCTTCATCGGCTCATCGGAGGGCGGGAGAAGGTTCTTGTTCGTGTTGATTTCGAGGTAGTAGGGCGCGTCGAAGGGCGTGTGCGCCGAGATGGACCCCACGGCGAAAGCGCGAATCTCACCCAGATCGACCGAATCGCCTTTCGCGAGCTGGTTGTGGCCGGAGGCATTCGAGAGCGACTCGGCGATGTCGAGACGCCATTTGCCCACGCCGAGCAGTTGAGATGGCTCGACCACGATGGCGCTGAGGCGAACCGCATCATCCGTGAGCGAGGGTTTCACCTTGGAGATCTGCTCGGCCCAGGTCTGCTGCGGCTCCGCGTTGCGGGTGGAAAAGTCCTTGCCATTCGCATGGCGCACGGTCGCCGCGAGACCTTCGGGCATCGCCTCAGATATGAACTTGATGTGTTTCGCCGCGTCGGCGGCATTCACGTTGTCGTTGAATTCCAGGAGGAACTTGGGGCTGCGGTTCTGCGCGTAGTCGTCATACCACTTTGGATACTGGTCGCTGATCTGGAAACGGGCGCTGGTCACTGAATCGAGCGTGTCCGTCGAGAGCGGCTTGCCCGCTAGGTCCGTGAGGCCGCTGCGAAGCTTAAAGGCATAGCTCGATGCGAATTTCGGCGATTGGGCGAGGCGGAAATGGCCGCTGCGCGTGCTCGTCCATTCAAACGTGCCCTGAAGCTCCGGCACCGCGACGACGGGTGACTCCGTGTCCACCTTGCCGATCTTTTCCTTCGCCACCATCGGCGTCGGGAACACGACTTCGATGGTGGAATCCGGCGCGAGTTCCGCCGGATTGATGCTGATCGTAGCCTTCAAGGCCGCGGGAGCCTTGGCTTCGGTGGTGGAGGCACGGCCCTTGGCAGGAGCGGCGGAGAGAGACGTCGTGAACGTCGAGAAAGCCAGCATCATGGCCGGCAGCAGCGCGAGGCTGAGAGATGTTTTCATGGTGATCGGAGACCGCCCGGAGAGTAGCACCGCCGTGGAGGGGGCGAGTGAAATCTTGGTGAATTTGTTGATTGCCTGCCCGTCCTCGAAGTGGGGGACAGCCTCCACCGCTGAACGCCATAAAGCGCCCGTGAGAAAGGGGCTTCACATGGCGTTCCCTTCCCTGCATGCGTCTCCTGCCCGCCTTCCTTCTCGCCTCTCACCTCTCATTCGCCCACGCCGTCGATTTCTCGCACGAGATCGTCCCTGTGCTCCGCGAGCATTGCGCGGAATGCCATGCGGGGGACAAAAAGAAGGGCGGGTTCAGCTTCAATGACCGGAAGGCGTTGCTGGAAGGCAGCGAGAATGGCGAGGTGATCAAAAGCGGGCGCTTAATCGAGGTGATGCTGTCCACGGATAGCGATGAGCAGATGCCGCCGAAGGGCAAACGGGTGCCGCCGGAGAAGATCGCGCTGCTGAAGCAGTGGATCGCGGAGGGGATGAAGTGGGAGGAGGGCTTCGCGTTCAAGAAGCCGGCCTATGAGCCGCCGTTTTTACCGCGGAAGGTCGCGCTGCCAGAATCGAAGCACGAGCACCCAATTGACCGCCTGCTGAACAAAGAGCTGCCGAAGCTCTCCGACGCGGCCTTCCTGCGCCGGGCGCACCTCGATCTCATCGGCCTGCTGCCGACGGCGGAGGAGATGGCGGCGTTTGAGAAGAATCCGGACCGCGTGAAGCTGGTCGAGGCGCTGCTGAAGCGTGACATGGACTACACGGAGCACTGGCTCACGTTCTGGAATGACCTGCTGCGCAATGACTACGGCGGCACAGGTTTTATCACGGGCGGTCGCAAGCAGATCAGCAACTGGCTCTACCGCGCATTGATCGAGAACAAGCCCTTCGACCAGTTCGTGCGGGAGTTGATCGCGCCGCCGAATGATGAGAGTCGCGGCTTCATCGACGGCATCAAGTGGCGTGGCGATGTGAGCGCGGGGCAGACAGTGGAGATTCAGTTCGCGCAGAGCGTTTCGCAGTCCTTCCTCGGCATCAACATGAAGTGCGCGTCCTGCCACGACAGCTTCATTGATCGCTGGAAGCTGAGCGAGGCCTACGGACTGGCCGCGATCTATGCGCAAAAGCCGTTGGAGATTCATCGCTGTGACAAACCCATCGGCCAGACGGCCACGGCGGCGTGGTTGTTCCCCGAGATCGGTCAAATCGACGCGAAGGCACCGCCTGCGGAGCGCCTGAAGCAGCTCGCGGCGTTGATGACGCACGAAAAGAACGGCCGCGTGCCGCGCACGATCGTGAACCGCCTGTGGGCACGCCTCATGGGTCGCGGCATCGTGCATCCGGTGGATGCCATGGGCACGGAGCCGTGGAATGCGGACCTGCTCGACTACCTCGCCGTTTATCTCGTGGAAAGCGGCTGGGATTTGAAGAAGACCATCGCGCACATCGCTACCTCCCAGGCTTACTCATCGCAGGCGCAGGTCGTGCAAAAAGGCGCGGACGATCACGGCTACGTCTATGCCGGACCGCGTGCCAAACGGCTCACCGCCGAGCAATTCGTGGACGCCGTGTGGCAACTCACCGGTGCCGCACCGACGAAGATGGACGCGAATGTGCTGCGCGGAAAAGTCGATCCCGCTTTGGCGAAGAAGATCGCCGTCAAAGGC
Source organism: Prosthecobacter sp. (assembly GCA_046316935.1). GTDB lineage: Bacteria > Verrucomicrobiota > Verrucomicrobiia > Verrucomicrobiales > Verrucomicrobiaceae > Prosthecobacter. Next base: position 5,952 of record JBKCXA010000804.1, on the reverse strand, counting down.
CAGTGGATCTGGAGCGACAACCTCAAACCCGCCGCTGGCGAGACGATCACGCTGCGTAAAACCATCCAGCTCGACTCTGATCCCGCCAGTTCCAGCGCGGTGATGACCTGCGACAACGAGTACATCCTCTACGTGAACAATCGCAAGATCAGCGAGAGCACCGACTGGACGAAATTCGCCGCTGTGCCGCTGCAAACCGCGCTCAAGAAAGGCCAGAACGTCATCCTCGCCGTCGCCAAGAATGCGGGCAAAGGCCCGAACCTCGCCGCTTTCTTCTTCGATGCCCGCGTGCGTGATGACAAAGGCCAGGAAACCATCATCGCCAGCGACGACACCTGGGAATGGACCTCCGCCGTCCCGGGCGGCAAGGAAGGCCGCCTCGGCCAGTTCCAACCGAAGGACTGGAAAAAAGCCCGCATCGTCCAGCCCATCGCCGCGTGGACAACTGCGCTCAATCAACAAGCCCCGATGCTCCTCGCCCAAGGTGCCACGGCGAACGGCATGATGGTCCGCGCTTCATTGATGAAGTCCGATTTCCTCATGCGCACGCTCGGCCGGCCGAATCGCGATCAAATCGTCACCGAGCGGCCGAACGAGCTCTCCACGCTCGAAGCGATTGATTTGGCGAATGGCAGTCTGTTGGCCGAAAAGATCGCCGCAGGTGCCAAACGGCTGCTGGAGGCTCCCAAGGCCGATTTGGTCGCGGAACTGTATCGGCATGCGTTGACTCGAAATCCGAGCGAGACCGAAACCAAGATCGCGAAGGAGCTGATCGGCGAAAAGCCGACCCAGCAGAGCTTGGAAGACCTGATTTGGAGCCTCTGCATGCTGCCGGAGTTTCAGGTGGTGCGGTGATGCATTCGGGAGCTTCGGCGATGGAGAAACTGAAAACTGAAAATGGGTCAGAATGGAGGAATGGCGGGCCATTTGCCCTTTTCAGTTCCTCCATTCTCAGTTCCTCCATGGTTTGAGGTTATTTCCCACCAAACATGGCCTTCAAATCCTCCACGGCCATGAACTCGGCTTCTTCCGAAAGGGACTCTTTAAGGTCGAAGAAGGTCTTGGGGTCCACGTTTTCGTCGTTGCTGAAGCCGAGGAGCAGGTGGGTGGTGCCATCCTCGGCCTGCCATTCCTTGAGTTTGATGAAGAAGGCGGCTTTGCGGGCCACGGCGATGTCGTAGCAGCCGCGCATGATGAACATGCTGGAGGCCACGGAGGCACCGGAGGTGTGGGTGACCTTGATCTCGGAGGTTTTGGCGTCACGGCGCAGTTCTTCGAGCTTCATGATGAGGTCTTTGCCTCCAGCAGCGGCTTTTTCATTCACCTCACGGCGGTGGAGGTTCTGAGCCGGGCTGAGGACCGGGAGGGCGAGGAGGGCGGTGGCGAGGAGGAGGATGGATTTCGTTTTCATGGCGGGTGTTGTCGCGTGGGACGGGACCATGATGTGAGACGGTGAGGTGGTGGGCGAATCGAGGTTTTGAATGGTTGTATTGAGGCGGTTAATGAAGAGGTGGAAGCTGAGAGACGCTCGGGGAAGACTTACGTCTTCCTCTACGAAGATGGCGCTCTGCGTAGCGGCGGGCGTCAGTACGCCGAGATCGTGATCGAAGCTGCGAGGACGCTCGAGGAAGACTCACGTCTTCCTCTACGCGGATCGAAGTCACACCTTCTTTTCCCGGATGAAGGCCTTCACGGCATCGGTCGTGGCTTCGAGGGGCCAACGGCGCATTTCTTTGGCTTTGAGGGCTTCGAGAGAGGGATGAATCGGCTCGCTGCCGGTGGCTTGCTGGACGACTTCGGGGAACTTCGCAGGGCTGGCGGTGCTGAGGACGATGCTGACGCGATCCTGGGCCATGTCGGTGAAGGCGCAGGCGGTGTGAGGATCGAGGACGTAGTGGTGATCCTTCCAAATCTGCTCGGTGGCTGCGACGATGGTGGCGTCGTCCATGCGGGAGGCACGGAAGGTGGTGGCGGGCAGGTCGATCTTCACGGGCGTGCCGGATTTGATCTGCGCCATGACCTCGCGGATGCGCTCGGAGTTCTCGCCGAGGATGAAGTAGAGGAAGCGCTCGAAGTTCGACGCGGCCTGGATGTCCATGCTGGGGGCGTGGCTGGGGTGGACCTCGCCCTGACGGTATTCGCCGGTGGTGAAGAAGTGATGGAGGATGTCGTTCTGGTTCGTGGCGACGCGGAAGGTGCCACAAGGCAGGCCCATGCGCTGGGCGAGCCAGCCGGCGAGCACATTGCCAAAATTCCCCGTGGGCACGACGAACTCGCAGGTGGCACGCTCCTTCTCAGGCAGGCGCAGCACAGCCCAGATGTAATAGACGCACTGGGCGAGGATGCGGGCGATGTTGATGGAGTTCACCGCGGAGAGATTCACCTCGCTGGTGAAGGCGGCATCGCCAAAGCAGTCCTTCACGACGCGCTGCGCATCATCGAAGGTGCCGGGCACGGGGAGGGCGAAGACATTGTCCGCACCGGTGCAGGCCATCTGACGCTCTTGTAGCGGCGAGACGCGGCCGTTGGGATAGAGGATGAAGATTTGGATGCCGTCCTGGCCCATGCAGCCGTGGATGGCGGCGCTGCCGGTATCGCCAGAGGTGGCGCCGAGCACGCAGAGCTTTTTGCCGCTGAGCTTGGTCTGGCGTTTGTAGAGCAGGCCGAGAAGCTGGAGGGCGAAATCTTTGAAGGCGAGCGTGGGGCCGTGGAAGAGTTCGAGGATGTAGGTCTTGTCGGTGATCTTCTTCAAAGGAGCCACATCGGGCGATTCAAAGCGGCGGTAGGCTTCGGCGGTGAGTTGATGCCATTCTTCCTTCGGGATTTCGGGAGCGAAGAGGGTGAAGAACTCGGCGGCGAGCTGCGGGTAGCTGAGCGTGGACCACTCCGCGAGCTTCCCGGCGATGCTGGGCAGGCTTTCCGGCAAGAACAGGCCGCCATCAGGCGCGAGACCGGCTTCAACGGCTTCGGAGAAGGTGTGCAGCGGCGTCTGGCCGCGGGTGGAGAAGTAACGCATGGGCTTCGGAAAAGGGGCGGCATTCTTCCGGGTTTTCGAGTTACTGTGCAACTGGATTCAAGGCTCCAGTTGCACAGCAACTGGACAACTTTTAGCGTGGCCGCATGAATCCCCCCGGCCTCGACGATCTCCTCACCTGCCTGCGTTTCCCTTCTGTTTCGACTGATTCCACCCGCCGTGGCGATGTGCGTGCGTGTGCGGAGTGGCTACAGGCCAAGCTGCGCGGCATGGGCCTCACGGCGGACCTGCACGAGACGCCGGGGCATCCGGTGCTGCTGGCAAAGAACAAGCACATCGCCGGTCGCCGCACGGTGCTGCTTTACGGTCACTACGACGTGCAGCCGGCCGAGCCGCTGCACGAGTGGAAGTCCCCCGCCTTTGAGCCGACCATCCGCGACGGGCGTATCTACTGCCGCGGTGCCACGGACAACAAAGGCCAGCTCATGGCGCATGTGCAGGGGCTCGCCGAAACGCTTGCGAAGCACGCTGACCTGCCAGTGAACCTAACGGTAGTGTTTGAAGGCGAAGAGGAGATCGGCAGCCCGAATTTGAAGCCTTTCCTTCAGCAGCATGCGGCGGAGCTGAAGTGCGATCTCGTGGCCATTTCCGATACCGGCATGGTCGCTCCAGGCATCGGCACCTTCACTTACGGCCTGCGCGGCATCGCCTGCCTCGAAGCGCGGGTTCACGGACCTTCGATTGACCTTCACAGCGGCATCTTCGGTGGAGCCATCGCCAATCCTGTGACCGCCGTGGCCCGACTGACGGCCACGCTGCATGACGCGGAAGGTCGCGTGGCGGTGAAGGGTTTTTACGACGGGGTTCGCGACATTCAAAACTGGGAACGCGAGGCCTGGGCCGCTCTCGGTAATGGCGATGCGGAGATGCTGGAGCTCACCGGCTCCCCTTCCCTCTTTGGCGAGCCGGGCTATACCGAACGTGAACGCCGCTGGGCACGCCCCACCATCGAGGTGAATGGCATCGGCGGCGGTTACCAAGGCGAAGGCTCCAAGACGGTGATCGGCCGCGAAGCCTTTGTGAAGCTCTCCTGCCGCCTCGTGCCGGATCAAAACCCCGACCGCATCCTCGAACTCGTCTCCGCTCATCTGAAGGCTCACACACCTCCCGGCGTGCGCCTGGAGATCAAACTCGGCCACACCGGCATGCCCTACCTGATGGATCCGCACTCGCCCATCGGCCAGGCAGCGCAGCGGGCCTTGAAGAAGGCTTTCCCCGGTCAAAACCTCGCCCTCATCCGCGAAGGCGGCAGCATCCCCATCGTGCAGGCCTTCAAAGATGTGCTCGGAGCGGATACCCTGCTGCTCGGCCTTGCCCTGCCGGATTGCCAAGCCCATGCGCCGAACGAAAACTTCCCCATCGAGAACTTCGAAGCCGGAGTGCGGCTCAATCAAGCGCTGCTCGCGGAGTTGGCGGTTTGAGAACGAACTCAAAAAGCCTCACTTCGACTTCGTGGCCGAGGAAGCCTTCTTCACCTCGCTTTTCGGTGACTCGGCTTTTGTGCTTTCGGCCTTGGTGGCATCGGATGAGGGCTCGGAGACAGGCGAAGGCGGGGTGGAGCCAGCGGTCGTGGAGGCTGGTGTGGTTCCTGGCGTGGCAGCGGGCGCGGCCGCAGGCTCTTCGGGCTTCTTGAAAGGATCATCCCAGGTATGCATCTCGTAACCGGGGCCGATGCCGCCGAGGTCGCCGACGAGCTGGAGGCAGCGTTCACGCCATTTGACGAGGTTCGGGGCAGTGTTGGGCTTTTCGGCGGTGCCGGGGAAAAAGAGGTAGGTGACCTTCAAATCGTCCTCACCGCGACGGTAGGGCGTGGATTTGGGATTGATGGTCTTCGACATGAGCAGGGAGGCCTCGCCCATTTTGAAGCTGGGGCCGTAATCACCGCAGATGGCGGGGTAGATTTTGCCTTCGTGGATCACGCAGGCGTAGTCGCCGATCTGCGGGGTGTGTTTGTTTTGATCGGCGTAACCGCGAAAGAGCAGCGAGATGACGACGAACGGATCTTTTTCGGCGATGAGGAAGCTGCGGGCCTTCATCTCGCTGATTTGCACGGTTAGTTCTTGGATGAGGGCGTTCAGCTCGCGGTTGCGTGCGGCGGAGAGGCCTTTGACGGCAAATTCGTCCTTCGCTTTTTTGAGCCGCTCCTCCCAGCGGGCAACGAGCGGATTCGGCGTGGTGGTGACCTTGGGCCAGGCGTAGCTGGTGCTGGGCTGGTAAAAGTCGGACATGTAGATGTACTCATCGAGCGTGGGCATGCGGTCGCCATCGGAGCCATCCGCCACGACATCCATCTCGCTCTGGACGAGCAGGGCGCGGCGCTGCGTGGTGGGGTGGGTGAGTTCGAGGATGGTCTCGCAGTCGTAGTAGTTGTGCCGGTCGAGGATCTTGTTGAGGCGGGTGAGATCATTCTGCACGCGGCTGGTCTTGCTCTGGTAGAGCTTGTGGTAGAAACCACTCACTTTGGCGGTGGCGAGCATGGTTTCGAGGCCGGGGAGGATCTTGGGAAGGTTCGGATTGATGCGGGCCAGCTCGGGGAGCGTTTGATTGGCCTTCGGCACGCGGATGGAGAGCTGGAACTCGGCTTTGTAGGCCTCGGGATCGAGGCGCTCGAGGCTGGCGAAGCTGCCTTCCTCGGTGATGAGGTTCGTTTTGACGGTGATGCCATTGAAGAGCGTGGCCACGTCCACCTCCTTTCGCGGGATGTATTTGTCCGGCAAAGGCGGCTGCACCTCTTTGATGACCTCGACCTGCTTGATGACTTCTTTTGTCACCGGCACTTCCTTGAGCACATCGCGGGTGATCACACGCTCCTTCGTGGCTTTCGCGGAGTCGATGAGCTGCTGCAGGCTGCGTTTGATCTTCCCGGCAAAGGGCGTGAAGGGCAGCAGCAGCGCCACGAGGAGCACGGAGAAGAACAG
>JBKCXA010000803.1:0-8011 GCA_046316935.1 Prosthecobacter sp. | reverse complement strand
GACAAGCACATGCCGCCCAAGGACCAGCTCTCCAGCGGCGACATCCGCAAGCTCACCGAATGGATCAAGGAAGGCGCCATCCTGCCCGGCATCAAACCCGCCGTCGCCTCCACCACGCCCGCCGCGCCGAAAAAGTCCCTCCCGCCCATCATGAGCTGGACAAATCTCGAAGGCAAAACCATCCGCGCCGGTTTCGTCCGCCTCGATGGCGCGAACGTCGTCCTCCGCATGCCCGCCAACGGCCAGGAAGTCCCCTACCCCATCGCCAAGCTCAACGCCGAGAGCCAGAAGCAGGCCCAGGAAGCCGGTGCACCGTGAGCCCGCCGCATCCGGGAAAAGGCTTTCGTGTTCGTTTCATGCCCTCGGCGGCAAAGTGTGGTTGCGCACGGCGTTTCCGCTCCACACCATGAAACCGCTCTTAGCCCTGTTTTTTGCCCTCTCCGCCTTCGCCGCCGATCCGCTGGCCCAAAAAGGCGATTTGATCTTCAGCGATGACTTTGAGCGCAGCGAACCCGGCGAGTGGAAGACGCTCATTCCAAGCTTTGCGGTTCAAAACGGTGTCCTGAAGGGCTGGCAGACGCGGGATGATCACGGCGCGGTGGGGCGCGTTTACCGGCCGATGAAAGATGTCGTGATCGAGTTCAAGTTCATGCTCGACGGCTCCACCGGCTTCAACGCGGTCTTTGATGACAAGAACCACAAAGGCTCGCACGCCGGGCACATCTGCCGCGTGGCCTTCGCGCCAAAACAGATCCGCATCGGCGATGATAAGGAGGGCGTCATGCGAAACGACATCTTCGAGATGCGCAAAGACCCCGCAAAGAAGGCGGAGGCGGACAAATTGCTCGTCGGACGCGGGAGCGCCGTGAATCGCCCCGTCGAGCCGAAGAAGTGGCACACCGTCCGCATCGAACTCCTCGGCGACCGTCTCCGCGTGACCATGGACGACGAGCCCGCCGGCGAACTGAAGTCCCCCGGCATCGCCCACGAGACCAAACAGAGCTTCCACTTCACCGTGAACGGCCCCGGCGTGCTTTTCGACGACATCCGCATCTGGACAGCGAAGTGACGGAAGCCTTGCCCGACAGAACCGTGAAGGTCGTGAAGCCATGAAACACTCAGCCATCCTGTTTTCGATCCTCGCCTTGGTTTGCGGCAGGCCATCCGCGGCAGAAAAGCCCAACGTGCTTTTCATCATCGTCGATGATCTCACGACCACACTCACCTGCATGGGCAACCCGGGCGCGCATACGCCGCACATGGATGCGCTCGCGGCGCGTGGCGTGCGCTTCGATCATGCCTACACGCAGTTTGCGCTGTGCAATCCCTCGCGCTGCTCCTTTCTAACGGGCTGCTATCCCGAGCGCACGAAGGCGCTCGATCTGGTGACAAGCCTGCGCGGCGGCTTGCCGGAGGGAGTGACACTGCCTCAACACTTCAAGAGCAACGGCTATGTCTCGGGCCGCGTCGGCAAGGTATTCCATGTGCCCGATCCCAAGACGAAGCTCGACGTCGAACTCGGCGCACCGCTGCACAAGGACACGGCCTTGTTTGAAGACGCGAAAGCGGAGAACGATCCAGACGACAAGCCGCATGGCAAAGCAAAGGGTGAGGGCTTTAATCGGGCTTGGGCCGCATCGTCGAAACCGGACAGCGAGTTCACGGATTATCAGATCGCGAGCGATGCGATCCGCACGCTGGAGCAGTTCAAAGACAAGCCCTTCTTCCTCGCCGTGGGCTTCATCCGTCCACACACGCCGTATGTCGCGCCGAAGCCGTTCTTTGATGCGATCGACAAGCCGAGGCTCGTGCTGCCGCCTTTCTATCGAGACGGTGGTGAGGATCTGTCGAAGATGCCGGCTTCGGCCCTGCGTGCGAACAACAATGTCTTCCGCTTCGGTCCGCCCACTATCGGAGAAGCACGTGATGCCATGCAAGCCTATCTCGCGGCGACGGGCTTCGTGGATTCGCAGGTCGGCCGCGTGCTGGCGAAGCTGAAGGAATTGCAGCTCGAAGAGAAAACCATTGTCGTGCTCACCGGCGATCATGGCTACCAGCTCGGCGAACACGGGCTGTGGGCGAAGCAAACGCTCTTCGAAGGTGGCACACATGTGCCGCTGATCGTCGCTTCGCCGGGTGTGAAGCCAGGTGAGCGTGACGGACTTGTGGAGCAGGTGGACATTTATCCCACCCTCTGCCAGCTCGCAGGCCTGCCGCTGCCAAAGCACCTGCAAGGCCGCAGCCTCAAGCCAATGCTCGATGACCCCGGTGCGAAGGGAAGGCAGGCGGCCATCAGCACGATGGTGTCCACGCGCACGAAGCTCATCGGCCACAGCGTGCGCACGGATGCCTTCCGCTACATCGAGTGGGACGAAGGCCGCGGCGGCGAGCAGCTCTTCGATCTGCGCAACGACCCCGACGAACTCCACGATCTCTCCAAAGTGGCCGCGCATGCCGGGCGCATGACCCGCATGCGCCAGCGACTGGCCGCCCATCTCAAATCCGTCTCCGCGCCATGAAAATGGTCCCATCATCCCTGACAGCGCTTGCCTGCTTTGCTACCGCCTTGTCGCACACGATGGCGGAGGAGGTGATCTTCGTCGATCCCGCTTTGCGCCAGCGAGCCATCGAGGCAAGTGCGATACCAGTGCGGGAAGGCGTGCCGTTTTGGAATCAGCGTGCCGTGCAGTTCCAGTTCGCGCCGTCTTTTGACTTCAACCCGGTGCCTGATGCTAAAACGTATCGTTTCAGCATCCAGCCAGCGAAAGGCGAGCCGCTCACCTTTGCCGCAGATAGACCAACTGCCTCGCTGGCACCGATTTGGGAGCGATTGAGCACCGGAAAAGCCGTGCTCACCGTCCGAGGGCTTGATCAAAACGGCCGCGAAGCAGGCGAACCGATGACGCGCAGCTTTCATCGTGCCGCGGTGATTCCGAAATCGTATGCCGCCCCGGCAATGCCATGGAACGAAAGCGCACGCACAGCTTTGGATGCGCTGGTCCATTCGCCGGATTTGAAGTGCTGGTTCAGCACAGGGGTGCCGGAGGAGAAATTCCATCTGTATCGCTACCCGTCAAAGATCATCGGCGCGGCTGCCGCGGCTCTCGCCATCCATGCCTCGCAGTCTCCGGCACCTGCGGATGCAGGCGAGGCCTTGCAGGCATGCCGTCGCGCAGCGGATTGCTTGCTGGAGATGTGCTTCGCCGCTGGCCACACATGGGCGTTTCATCCGCCGACCTATCATCCGGCGAAGTTTGCCGACCGCATGAAGGGGCACATGAACCCCGCGAACTACATGACGAACTGCGGCGCGGAGGGTGGAGGCTATTTTCTCGATGTTTATGCCGCAACAAAGGACGCGAAGTATCTCGAAGCCGCCAAGCGCATCGCCGAAACCTATGCGAAGCAGCAGAGCAGCGGCGGGAGCTGGCTGCTCTTTGTCACACCTCGCGATGGAAAGGCGGTCACGAACAACGTGCTCATCCCAACGCTCGTGATCGAATTCCTGGAGCGGCTTGCACTCGTCACCAAGGATCATCGTTTTGATGAAGTGCGGGACAAGGCCGTCGCCTGGATGATGCAGAACCCGGTGAAGACGTGGAACTGGCAGGGCCAGTTCGAGGATGTGCAGCCACAGCCTCCGTATGAAAACCTCACGAAGCACGAAGCGGGCGATTTTGCCATCCACCTGCTCGAAACAGCCTCGCAGGATGCGGCGAAGAACCGGCTCGCGCTCGATTTGATCCGCTTCGCCGAGGATCAGTTCGTGATGTGGTCTCAACCGCCCGCGGACTCGCCCAACCAGCAGAACGACGATGGCAACGCGGCCTCCCGCACGAAGCGATGGATGCTTCCGTGCGTGCTCGAGCAATACCGCTGCTGGGCGCCCGTCTGTGCCAGCAGCGCAAAACTCATCCGCATGTATCTCACCGCCTATCGAGCGACCAACGACCCGCTCCACCTCGAAAAGGCCAAAGCGCTCGCCTCGACACTCACCCACACCCAATCCACCTCCAAAGCCCCTGGCCGCTACCAGACGTGGGGGATGCAAAACCCGCCAACCATGTGGTTTAACTGCGAATTGATGGCTGTGCGGGCGATGCGTGAGCTGGCAGAGGTGGAGGCGACACAGCGTTAGACGCGGTCCGCACAACAAGCTGAACCCCCTTCACTTCACCTGCCCGAGCATCTCCAGGATCTTCGCGGTGATCTTCACAGAGGCCTCGCGTTCGACGCGGTTGGTGCCGAGCCAGGTTTCGTAGCCGCCGAGGTCATGCTGCGGTGGCGTGGGCAGGTAGCCGTTGCTGCCATTGGCGAGTTCGATCGTGAAGGTGTCGGTGAAGGGGCTCTTCGCTTTGATTTCGAGGCCGATCTCCGTGAAGACCTCAAAGGGGATGGCGGCGATGCCGAGCTCGCCGATGCGGAAGGCCTGCATGACGCAGCTCACGGTGTCCGGTCTGGCATCGCGGGCGGAGATGACCCTCTCGGCGTAGGGTTGCTCGAGGCGATGGACCTCAGTGGCACCTTTGGGTTTGGCAAGCACGGCCTTGGCCCACTCGATCATCTCCGGCGTGGGACGACGCACGGCGAGCTCGAGATCGGCCGCGGCGGCCTTCAGCGGCACCCAATCGCGATGTTTCAATGTCTCGCGAACACGCAAAACCTCGGCGGCGAGATCACCAGCCACGATTTGGATCTTCTCATAGGGTTCGTGCTTCACGGCGGGCGTTTTGCCGCTGTAGTCGTTGTTGTTCACGTCGCCGCAGGGGCCGTTCGCGAGCAGGCCGACCACGGGCGGATGCTCGGGGCCTGCGGCGAGCTTCATTTCGATCACGCGGCAAAACTCGCCGAAGTAGTCCGCGGACAAATGCTCACGCGGCACGCCGCCGACGTAGTGCAGCCAGTAGTTCGCCATCAGCGCGATCTGGCGGCCATCGGTTGCTTGCACGGAGAGGCAGAAGACTTCGGGATTCGTTGGTCCGGCGGGCTTTTCGAGCTTCATGCGCACGGTACCTCCTGGATTCATCACGGCGCGATCGAGCCCGCCAAAGGGATTCGGGTTCGTCATGCCTTCTTTGAGCTTCCAGCGGCGGTTGAAGACATGCTGGGGCACTATGCCAGCACCCCAGGCGATCTTGGCGGGCTCCAAATTGTGGACCGCACGGCGCACACCATCCACGATGCGTGAGATGATGATGTGGCGATAGTCCAGCGAGGGATCTTTGTTCGTCAGCGCGGACACGCTGGAGTGCGTGTGCGTGCCGGAGAACATCATGTTCGAGCGCGGGATGCCCGTGGCGGCCTCGATCTTTTGCTTCGCCTCGTCCCACACATCCCGCCCGAGAGAAATCGTGTCCGCCACCACAAAGGCGAGCTTTGTCGTGCCATCATCGAGAACCAGGCAGCGTGCATGCAGCTCGTCATGGACATGCGCCGCGATGGGCCTCGGCGCAAAGTTCCCCACGATCTCCATGCCCAGCGGCGGCGTGATGTTGCTCGTGGCCGCTCCGGCCTTGAAAATCCTTTCCTGAGCCGTGGCAGCAAGCGAGCAAACAAGCGTGAGGAAGCAGGCGGTGAGATGATGTTTCATGCGACCATCCTCATACGCCACCCGAAGACCCGATTTACGGCAAGGCAGCTCGAAAGGTTTGGCAGAGGCTACTTCGTCTGCTTCAGCCCGGCGGCCTTGTCGATGAGCTGGAGGAACTCGCCACGGTAGCCGAGCTTGTCGGGGCCTTTGCCGGCGAGGGCCAGCTTGCGCACGGCTTCCCAGGTGAGAGTGCCTTTGTAGCTCGAGTCACGCAGCAGGAGGCCGAAGGCGGCCACGGAGGCGCTGAACTGGAACTCGCCGCTGGCGGCTTCGAGCGTTTTGCCTTCGTCGAGGACAGGAAGCTCGATCTTCGAGCTCGTTTCGCCCTCGGGCTGCTTGTAGCGGAGCTTCACGGTCATGAGCTCCTTGCTGGCGGCAGCATCCAAAGCGGTGGCGGCAGCGGGGTTGACCTCGTTGAGTTCCTTCGGGGTCGGTGAGGCGAGCGTTTGATACTTCAGGGTATCGACGAGGCGGTCCGGGCCGACGCCAGGAGGCAGGTTCGCAGGCACCAGCTCGTAAAGGGCGACGACGCGATGGCCGCTACCGATCTCACCGGCATCCTTGGTGTCGTCATTGAAGTCTTCTTTGGCGAGGAGGCGGTTCTCGTAGCCGATGAGGCGGTAGGCACGCACCTGGGCCGGATTGAACTCGATCTGCACTTTCACATCCTTGGCGATGGTGACGAGCGTGCCGGCCATCTGCTCGACGAGCACTTTGCGGGCCTCGGCGAGGCCGTCGATGTACGCGTAGTTGCCGTTCCCTTTGTCGGCGAGGGTTTCCATGGTGCGGTCCTTGAGGTTGCCGCTGCCAAAGCCGAGCACGCTGAGGAAGACGCCGCTGCGAGCCTTCTCCGCGATGAATTTCTCCAACTGCGCAGGATCGCTGATGCCGACATTGAAATCGCCATCGGTGCAGAGGATGACGCGGTTGATGCCATCCTGGATGAAACCAGCCACGGCCTGCTCGTAAGCGAGTTTCAAGCCGCCCGCGCCATTGGTGCTGCCATTGGCCTGGAGTTGATCGACGGCGGCGATGATCTGCGGGCGGTTTTCACCATTCGTGGGTAGCAAAACGACCTGCGTGCCGCTGGCGTAGGTGACCATCGAAACGCGGTCGCCCTCGCCCATCTGCTCGGCGAGCATGCGCAGGCTTTGTTTCACGAGCGGGAGCTTCTGCGGGTCGTCCATCGAGCCGGAGACATCGACGAGGAAGACGAGGTTGCTGGCCTTGCTGCTCTTTTGCACCTGCTTCCCCTGAATGGCGATGCGTGCCAGACGATGGTGCGGCTGCCACGGGCAGGCCGCCAGCTCCACCCGGGCGGCAAAAGGCTCCTTCGCGTCGGCGGCGGGGCCTTCCTCATCGCCGGGGAAGTAGTTGATGAGCTCTTCAATGCGCACCGCATCTGCGGGCGGGATCATGTTCTGGTTCAGGAAGCGGCGAACGTTCGCATACGAAGCGGTATCGACATCAATCGAGAAGGTCGAGAGCGGCTCACGAAGCACGTCCTCGAGCTCGTTTTCGATGATGCGGGTGTAGGATTCCATCGGAACCACCTTGTTGATTGTGGTGCGCTTTTTGAACTGCTGCGTGTGGGACAGGTCGTCAGCCAGAGCCACTACAGGTGTCGCCCCAGCAGCCGGAAGTTCAGCAAGGTCAGCCTCCGCATTTTCCATTGCGGTGCTGTTGCTCCTTCCAAACCCACCACCAGCCCCACTCGTCCCAAAACCGACGATCTTTGAGCGATCCAGTTTCATGCCTTCCACTGCCGGCATCGCAGAAACTGGCATTGGTGACGCCGGTGCATTCAGTGGCATTACCCCGGCGATGTCTTTGCTAGCACCGACCTGGACCATACGACCCGAATTGATGGCCAATGTGCCATCATTAACCATCACACCTCCTGCGTAAGTATTCGCCCCGCTAAGCGTGACGTTTGAATTGGCAGGTTTGGCGGTTGGGAGTGGTGCGGATGCCAAACCAGGCATGGGCGCACCCAAAGACCCGCTCAGGGGTTGGTCGCCATACGAAGGCTGATCTTGGGCTACAGGCTGTCCCATTGAAAACGCTCTCACTGCATTCTGATCAAACGGCGGATTGCTCACCTTGAACAACTTTTCCTCTTCCACCGACGCTGCAACGATCTGATCCTTCTGCGGCTGGAACCAAGGATACATCCAATAGCCACCGGCGGCCACGCAGGCGGCTGCGGCGGCGAGTGAACCAAAACGGGAGGCGAAGCTCCAGCGCACCGGTTTCGATGTGGAGGATGGAAGAATGATGTTCGAGGCTGGTGGCATCGTCTGAAGCCGCGAGCGCTGCTCGGAGGTGAGTTCGAGAGATTCGTCCCGCAGTTCCTTGAGCAGGAAGTGGCAGAAATCCTTCGTGGCGCGTGCTTCGTCGCCGGTGCCGGGATTCTCCTTG
>JBKCXA010000802.1:0-2678 GCA_046316935.1 Prosthecobacter sp. | reverse complement strand
CCCTGATGGAGTATCAGGAGTCTGCGGGATGGTATCGTGAACGCAGTCTTCAGGCAGCGGAAAGGTTTATTCGTGAAGTGGAACTCGCGATTGATGCCATTTGTCATGATCCGCCTCGCTATCAGCCGGTCCGTGGCGGATTCAGGGTGTTCCGTCTGCGCCGCTTTCCATTCAAGATCATCTACCATCACACGGACGACTTGGTGACGGTGTATGCGGTGTTTCACGAGCGCCGACGCCCCGATGTGTGGCGGGATCGTTGAACGATGAAGCCTGTGAGATGAGGCTGTGACGGCTCGTTCTCATGCTCCTCATGAACCGCCGCTCCTTTCTCAAACACACTGCCGCTTATGTTTCCGCGCCTGCCATTTTGAGCGCGAGGTCGCCGAATTCGATGTTTCAGGTGGCGTCGATTGGGGTTGGCGGGATGGGCGGGAACACGATGATGAGCGTGCTCCAGCATCCGAAGGTGCGGATCGTGGGGATGTGTGATGTGGATGCGAAGACGTTGGCGCTGGCGACGAAGGGCATGTCATCGCGGCGGAAAGAGCTTCAAGATCCGGCGGCGAAGGAGCGGCTCGAAGGCACGGCGACGTTTCGCGACTACCGCGAGATGATCGCGAAACTGGGTGATTCGGTCGATGCGGTCACCATCGGCACGCCAGATCACATGCATGCGGCACAGGCGGTGACGGCGTTGCGGGCGAAGAAGCATGTGTATCTTCAAAAACCGCTCACGCATCATTTGCACGAGGCACGGATTTTGAGCGCGGAGGCTGCGAAAGCCGGTGTGACGACACAGATGGGCACGCAGGGCCATTCGAGCGTCGAGACGTCGCTGGCGGTCGATTTGATCAAGAGTGGTGCCATTGGGAAGGTGAAGGAAGTCATCTGCTGGGAGAACAAGAAGGCGAGCTGGTGGCCGAAGGTCACGCAGCGGAAAGCGGAGGCCGATCCGGTGCCGGAGCAGGTCGATTGGAATCTCTGGCTCGGTGTCGCGAATGAGGTGCCCTTCCTCGAAGGCGCGTATCATCCGTCGATGTGGCGCTCGTGGGTGGATTTTGGTGTCGGAATGATGGGTGACATGGGCTGTCACTACTTCGACGTGGTGTTTGCCTGCCTCGGACTCGCCGCACCGAAGCGCGTGCGCTGCCTCGATGAGGGCAGCAAGGGCGATTTGTATGCGATGAAGCGCCACCTGGAACTCGAATTCCCCGGCACGCCGCTCACGGCGGGCGACACGATCAAGATGACCTGGACCGATGGTGGTTACGACTATGACAAGCGTGTCATCAAGCCCAGCGTGCTCACGAAGGACACGCCGAGCGGCATTTTCTTCATCGGCGAGAGCGGCGGCATCTTTAAACCGCACAGCCAGCGCCCCTGGCTGGTGCCGGAGGCGAATTTCACCGGTTTCACCTACCCGAAGACACGGATCGCCAATCATTACACCGACTGGGTGGATGCCTGCATGAAGGGCGAAAAAGCCGCCACCGACCTGCCGACGTATGGCTGCCCGGTGACGGAGGCGGTTTTGCTCGGCGTGCTCTCCGAGCGCAATCCGGGCGACTGGATCGAATGGGATGTCGCGTCGGGAAAAATCGCCAACCGGCCCGAATTGAATACCCAGCTCACGCGAAAGTATCGCGATGGCTGGAGCGTCGAAGGTCTCGGTTGATTAAGTTTCTCGAATCAAGGCCCAAATTTTGCGTGTGAGTGATGCCGGGAGTTGCGCGAACGGCAGACCGTCGTAGCATCCTGATATCTTCATGAGCAACGTCGTGGACAGCACCGAATCGCGAATCAAGCAGGCGGAGAAAATCGCCTCGCACCCGGAGCAGTACAAAGTCTGCGAAGGCTGCGGCTCCATCGTGGTGATGCGCGCCGTGACCTGCCCGAGCTGCCATGCGTATCGTTTTGACTCCACCGCCATGCGGGTGGTGGCCCAGGCGAAGGATCTCGCCCTCCGTGCGGCGAATTCGGTGCTCGCCACCGACCTGTCGTAATCGGCGAAAAAGCCTGCCGGGCGGCGTTTGGAGTGTTCTCCACGCCATGAAAATCCTGCCGCTGCTGCTTCTCGCCCTCGCTCTACCACTTCACGCCGCGGAGGACGGTTTCACCAGCCTCTTCAACGGCAAGGACCTCACGCACTGGACCGTGCCGGAGGGCGACAACGGCCACTGGAAGGTACTCGATGGCGTGATCGACTACGACGCGTGCAGCGAGGCACCGGGCAAGGACAAGAACCTCTGGACCGCGAATGAATATGGCGACTTCACTTTGAAGATCGACTGGCGGCTGAAGCAAACCACCGGGCTCTACGACATGCCGGTGGTGCTGCCGGATGGCACTCACAAGCTCGACGACCAGGGCAAGGAGATCAAAATCCCCACGCCGAACGCCGACTCCGGCATCTACCTGCGCGGTCAGGGCAAATCGCAGATCAACATCTGGTGCTGGCCCGTCGGCAGTGGCGAGGTCTATGGCTACCGGATGGACAAAACGATGCCGCCGGAGGTTCGCGCCGGTGTGACGCCCAAAGTGAAGGCTGACAAGCCGGTGGGGGAGTGGAACACCTTCGAGATCACGATGAAGGGCGACCGCCTCACGGTGGTGCTCAACGGTCAAACCGTCATCGACAAGGCCCAACTGCCCGGCGTGCCCGCGAAGGGAAAACT
>JBKCXA010000801.1:0-7370 GCA_046316935.1 Prosthecobacter sp. | reverse complement strand
GCCGTGAAGTCCGCCTGGTCCTCCACCGTCATCGCCAGCACGAGGTCCTCCGCGTAGTCGCCCGCGGCATCGCTGGCGGCCTCGATCTGCGTGGTGGCGGCGGCGATGATGGCCTGCAGCTCGAGCGTGAGCTCGCCGGTGGTGCCGAGCGCCGTGCGGACCTCGCCGATGGCTGTCTTGATCTGCGTGAGCACTTCTTGTGCGGCATCGAGCTGCGGGTCGATCTCTGCGAGCACCTCGCGGATCTTGTCGCCAATCTCGGACGAGGAAATGGCGGTGCCGAGCGTGTCGATGAGCGCGGAGGCCAGCGTGAGGAAAACTTCACGCTCCGCTTCACCACCTCCTGAAGGCACCGTTTTCGCCAGAATGCCGTAGGAGTCGATGTTGAGATCGCCATTGGTGTCCAGGCCGGTGGTGACCGCATTGATGGCCTCTTCGATCTGCGCCAGTTTTGCATCGAGATCGGTGATCATGCGCTGCGTGAGGGCGGTGGAACTGGAGAGGCTGTTGAGAGCCTGCACGGCCTGGCTAGAGGGATTGCGGAAGTAGGTATCGACGAGGCCGGAAAGCACCAGCGGGTCGATTTTGGCATTGCTGGGCGTGGAGCTCTGCACAGCGGCGAGGAAATTCGCGATCACCGGGTCCAGCGCCTCGTCCAGCAGATCGCCGATCATGTCCTCCGCCTTGTCACTGAGCATCGCGGTGAAGCCGTCCACGCCACCAGCGAGCGAATTGAAGATGTCATCCGTGGCTCCCGTGACAAAGGCGGACGAGGCGCCCATGCCGTCCTCCAGCGCATCCATGGCGATGCTGGTGAGATTGATCTCCGGCAGGCCGGTGTATTGCACACCAAAGCTGATCTCCGCGGTGTCCTCGTCCATGAAATCGAGCTGGTGCTCGGTATTGATGACCAGCAGGTTCTTGTTCTGCGCCTCAAAGCCGCGGAAATCAAAGGTAGTGCTCGACCACACCACCGGGTAGTCGAAATCGACCACGCCGAGCCACAGCTTCTCCGCGTGCGGGAGGTAGGTGTTGCTCGTCGTGGAGCGATACGTCGCCAGCGCCACAGGACGGCTGGTGTGCGCTCCATCGAAGAAGCTGACGTCGAAGGCCGTGTCGCTGCTGCCGTCCGTCCAGCCGCCGGTCATGTAAAGAGGCGAGAGGACCTCCGGCGCGGTGCTTCCTGCCGTGGAAAAGCCGGCCGCGGCCTGCAGATGCACCCGCATGTCCTCAAAGAATGGCACGTCGAGGGTGCCAAAAAGACTCCAGAAGCCCTCGCCATCGCCGATGGGATCATCGTTGAAGTAGGCCCCCTCCGCCGGGAAGAAGGTGTACTCCTCCCCGCTGGCCCCCGTCATCGTGAGCGACGACGGCAGCGTGAGCCGCGTGGGCACCGCGAGGTCCGTGTGATCCACATATTTCGCGAAGTGGCCGGTGTGCTCGATGCCGAGCGATCCATCAAACGGCTGCTCAAAGTGCGAGGCATGCGCGGAGAAGCCCAGCACCATCGTCACGCTGCCCGGCGTGCTGCTCGGAGCACAGGCGCTCGAATCCACAAACGACACCGCCAGCGGCGTGAATAGCCCGTCCCAGGCGAGGAACTTCTTGCTGTCCGTGCCGGTCGAGCCGGTGCCCAACTCGAAGGACTCCAACGCCCCCAGGCAGGTGAAACGCAGCTCGTTGAAATCGAGCGTAAATTCGTTCGGAGCAATGATGTCCAGCTCGCCGCTCGTGCGGCTGTCCTCCATCTCATTCGAAAGGAAGGAGAAGCCAAAGGTGCTCAGGTCGAAGAGATAGCCAGCCAGCGTCAGATTGCCCGGGCCGGTGGGGGATTCGTGAATGCCCGTCACTCCGGAGAGACGCGTGTAGTATTTGCTGCGCGTCGTCAGATCATACGGCCCCACGGCGCTGCCTTGCAGGATGCTGCTGGCGGTGGCGAGCGGGCTGGTGAAGGCCTCGCAGCGGAAATTCATCCCCGCGTAATCCCCGAGGCCATTCGTGTAAGCCGTCGTCTGCGGACGCTCGGCATTCGAGAGGTTCGCCGGATCAAAACCGCTCAGCAGGATGTTTGCCGGGCCGTCTTCATCGCTCAGCAGGTTCAAATCACCGCGCAGGAACGTCCCCGCCATGAGGAAATGCGCATCCGTGAAGGTCTTCAGCACCTGATGGGTGAACCCGGTGCCGTTGTAGCCCCACTCAATCGTCTGCGACACCGTGCCCGCGGCATACAGACCGCCATCGCCAGTGAAATTCAGGAACGTCATCGTCGGCGTGAGTGACACCGTCTCCGTCTGCGTGCCCGTGCAGGCCGCCTCGTCCGGGCAGTGCTGGTTGTACACGTTCAGCAGCGGTGAGGGCGTGTTGAGCTGGCTGCCCGCCGGGGTCACGAGATCCGCGGCGAGGTGCATCACGCTGGCTGCGCTCCACACCACCGGCGTGTTGTGCGGGAAGTGCGTGATGAAGGCACCGTTGGTGAAATTCAAATCCCCGCTCATCTCCGCGCCGCCGCTGGTGCCCTTTTTCACCGTGATGTTTGCCCAGGTGCTCACGAAGTTGTAGGCGTGATCGTTCGAACGCTTCACCAGCATCGACGGGTCGGCGTAGCTGAAGCTTTGAAGGTAATCCATCAGCGGCTTGCGGATCGAATGCGCCCCGGAACCGGCTCCGCATTGAAACTCGCCAGTGCCAGTCGCCCAGGAAAACACCGCCGATTCGATGTACACCGGCTTCGTTTCCTCGCAGAGGTAAAAGCTGCCCGCTCCCGGCGAGATCGTCAGCGTGCCGGCGGGGGCCAGGCTCGCATTCAGGTCCTGCGTGCCAAAATCGACGCCCGCATCGAGCAGGCCCGTCACCTTGTCCGCAGCCCAGCCGATGCCCGCGGGCAGGATCGCCAGGATGGCGCTGTGCGCCCCATCCGCGTCGAGCGTGGCCGTGCCCGTGCGGCGGAAATCCACCCCATTGAGCACTCCGGCACGATCCGCGTCGCTATTCGGCACCAGATTCGTCGATCCCGGCAAAGCGCCGGACATTGCTGCCGCTCCCGTGGTGCCATTCAGCGTCACCTCCAGCACGCTGCCACCATAGGTGTAGCCGCTCACGCCATCCACCGTGCCTGTGCCTGCGGTAGGCGTGATCTGGCACGTCACCGCCGTGCTCGTGGGCGGAATCGTGAAGGTCAGCACAGGGGTGGCATTCAGATCCGTGAAATGCGTCGGAATCACCGGTGAGAAGCCAAAGGCCAGCGCCCCGCTGAAGTGGAAGAACTGGCTCGCTGAGCTGTCCTTGGTGTTTCCCGTGTAGGTCGTGCCCAGCGTCGTGTTTTCCTCGTGCTCGATCGTCACGCTGGCGCGGTAGCTCACCGGGGCCAGGATCGCCGCGGGGTCCACCTGGATGATTTTGAAGCCCGTCACCACCTCCGGCGCGATGGGTGATCCGCTCGCGTCAAAGCTGGCCACGCCCGTCTCCGTCTTCGTGTTTGCGGAGACGCTAACGCTTTGCGCCGCGCCATCGCTGTCCCGCAGCCACTCGCCGCCGAAGGTCAGCTTCACATCCTTCGGCGTGCTCGCCCCGGCCCAGTCATCAAAACGATGCACTTTGTAATCCACCCGCACCGGGATGGTCTGCCGCGTGGCATTGGCCTCCAGCAGCCAGGCGCGGTTGATCGTGACGGCGGTGACCTCACTGACGACATTGAGATCGCCTGAGGAGGAGGTCGTGCCGATGAAGTGGACGTACTTCTTGCCCGTGGGCTCGGTCTTCGTCGCCTCCACCACTGCACCGAGCACACGCACGACATCCACCTTCACCCGGTAGTTCGTCCCCGGCACCAATCGGCTTCCGGAAGTCGGCACGATGCTTTCCGTGATCGTTTCCACGCCGCTATGCGTGGCGCCGGTCGTCGTCGTCGAGGCCATCACCGTGCCTGCGGGGTCCAGCAGCGACCACTCCAGCCGAAAAAGCCCCGACGCGCCAAAATCCACCTCCGCCTCCACGATGATCGCATCCCGGTCCGTGCCCGGTGCGGCCAGCAGCGCATCCGCCGCGATGACGTAACCGGTGTAATTGACATGGGAGAGGCTGTTCACCGTCACTGCCGAGGCCGAAACGGCGGCAAAAACGGCCAGAAAGGAGAGAAAAAGATGCCTGATCATGGTGTGCTACCTGTTCATGCACCAGTCCGGGAGGCTGAGTTACAAGATTTCGACAATGAATAGGGTTACCCCATCTCAGCCATCCTACTCTGCCTCGAAGCCAGTGGGCAGGCCCTTTTCCTCGGGATAGAGAGAGGAGAGAGGGGAGAGCAAGAGCGAGAAACCGGAGGCGGTGCCTATTTGGCCCGGCGGGCCGCGAAGCAAACCTCAGACGACCAACCCGACTTCAACTCCACCCGGTTCATCCACAAAAAACTGTGGACGAATCCAATTCGCCCACAGTTTAGTGTGGATAAACAACGTTCGGCCAATTAGAACACGCTGCCTGCCATGTGGCCATTCACACGCAAGAAATCATCGCCACCGCCACTTCCAGCTTCCTCTGGTGGCGACAGGGGTGCTGCACTATTCGAGAAGCACATGGGATCGTTTTTCGGAAGTTTGCAGCAGCGCCCTAAGTGGAGACACATTACCGCTGAAACCTTGGCTGCGATTCCTGATGATGAACTCGAGATTGCTATCTTCGACATTGTTTGGGCCTTGCCCATCAAGTCTCTCGATCAAAGCTTAACCACACTCTCGGAGCTTGGAAACGGTTATCAGACTGTTTATACGACGCTTCAGCTTGAGACAGAGGTCAGCAACGGCGGTTTCCAACAATATTTTCACAACTCAACTCGGCACTATTTCCCGATGGCTAGAGAGGGCTATCATCGTCTTGGGCTGACCACCTTGGTCCAGATAGCGGATGCAGCCAAGGCTGCTTATGATGAGGAGTTGGCGCTGAGACCTTCGCAGGCGGAGTCTCCTGATGAGCAACTAGACGAGTTTATGTCTCGTTATGAAGACTCTAAAGTTGATTCAGCAACAGATCGGTTCTACGCGGAGAAGAAGGCCGCTAAGGCGGCCCGAACGACTTACATTCGTCAGCACCCCGAGCAGTTCTTTGGGGATTTCCGAGATCGTTACAAATGAAAATCAACGTAACCAAGGGCGAACAAAACGGATGCAGGCAACGGCTCGAAGGCTATCTGTCGTGTCAGCAACGTCTTTCACTCGCCGTCGCCTGATCCGAAGCGTTAGGCGGTGCTACCTTACCATGACTTCTGCGCCTTCAATGAAGCTGTTCCGGGAGATGGTTTGCTGGCGTTGCAGGATCGCTAGCCTCGCCGCCCGCAACGCTTCGCGTAGCGATGGGGGCAGGGCCTCTGACCAGTAACTTCTTACCGTCTCTCGCCTCACCTGTTCAGGGGAGGCTTTTGTCATCGACGGGGCTGGGGATGGCGAATAGTCTCGGGAACTCATGAAAGCCCTTTTTGCCCTTTCGATGCTCGTTGTCGGCTTTTTGCCAGCGGCGGACCTTTCCTTCCCGAAACAGGCCATCGCCACGGTGCATCCGCTGGCCACGCAGGCCGGAATGGATGCCTTTGCGAAGGGTGGAAATGCCATCGACGCGGCCATCGCGGCCGGTTTGACGCTCGGCGTCGTGGATGGGCATAACTCTGGCATCGGTGGCGGCTGTTTTTTCGTGATTCGGGCCGCGGATGGCACCGTGACCTGCATCGACGGTCGCGAAATGGCCCCCGCGAAGGCCCATCGCGACATGTATGTCATCAACGGCAAGCTCGACGACGAGGCCAGCAAGACCGGCGCACTCGCCAGCGGCGTGCCCGGCTATCTCAAAGCCTGCGCCGTCGCCCAAACGAAGCACGGCAAGCTCAAGCTCGCCGACTTGCTGCTGCCCGCCGCCGACATCGCGGAGAAAGGCTTTCCGCTCGATGAAGTGTATGTCCGCAAGCTCGCTGCCACCGCTGCAAAGCTTGCCCAGTTTCCCGCCTCCGCCGCCATCTTCCTCAAGGATGGCAAACCCATCGAAAAAGGCCAGCCACTCGTGCAGGCCGACCTCGCCGCCACTTACCGGGCGGTGGCGAAGAATGGCATCGAGTGGTTCTACGAGGGTGAATTTGCTCAAAAGACCGAGGCATGGATGAAAGCGAATGGCGGCATCACCACCGCCGCTGATTATGCGGCCTACAAAGCTCCCGAACGCGAGGCCATCCGCTCCAAGTATCGCGGTTACGACCTCATCACGATGCCGCCGCCCAGCTCCGGTGGCGTGCATGTGGCGCAGATCTTGAACATCCTGGAGCATTTTCCGATTCGCCACTTCCGCGCCAGCAGTCGCGTGCATGTCATCACGGAGGCAATGAAGCTCGCCTTTGCCGATCGTGCCCACTGGCTCGGCGATCCCGACTTTGCCAAGGTGCCACGCGGCCTCGTTGATCCCGCTTACGCGGCTGAATTGTCGAAAAAGATCGACCTCGATCACACGACCCCGGTTTCCGGCCACGGCATGCCGCCGCATTGGGATGGCGACATCTTTGGCAAGCACACCACCTTCCTCTGCACCGCCGATGCGGAAGGAAACTGGGTGGCTCTCAATCAAACGATCAACACCGCCTTCGGCAGCAAGGTCGTCATTCCCGGCACCGGCGTGCTGTTGAATGATGAGATGGATGATTTCGCCGTGCAGCCCGGCATTCCGAATGCCTTCAAGCTCGTCGGTGCCGAGGCGAATGCCGTCGCGCCCGGCAAACGGCCGCTGTCGAGCATGAGCCCCACCATCGTGCTCAAAGATGGCCTGCCCGTCATCGTCACCGGAGCCGCCGGCGGCCCGACGATCATCACGCAGGCTCTCTTGCTCCTCACCCACATCATCGACGACGGCCAGCTCCCCGCCGCTGCATTGGCCGAGCCACGTTTTCATCATCAATGGAACCCCGACGAGCTCAAAATCGAAAAAGCCTTCGGTGATGAAACCCTCCAACGCGTCGAAAAACTCGGCCACAAGCTCGCCCCGAGCGCTGGCTTCGGTGCCTGCCAGGCCATCTACTTCGACGCTGGTAAAAAACTCTTCTTCCCCGCCCACGATCCCCGCGTGCCGGGCAAGGCGGACGGCCGTTAACCGCCGCGCAGCGCTCCGAACGTGCTCGTGAGGATGTCCTTGAGCAGGCTGCTGTCGTTCGAGTGGCAGATGAAGCGGGCGCCTTGTTTGATGGCACGCTGCTGCTGCTCGACTTTGCCAAACCACGAGCCTGCGGGGATGTGGCGCTTGTCAGCGGCGTCGATGACCTTTTGCACCATGGCGATGAAGTCGGGGTGATTGTATTCGTTCGGGATGCCCATGTTGGTCGTCATGTCGTTCGGACCGATGAAAAG
>JBKCXA010000800.1:0-16561 GCA_046316935.1 Prosthecobacter sp. | reverse complement strand
CCCGCCCATGGCGGACGACACTCCCCCGGCGCATCCGCGTCCCCTCGCCGTCCCGCGCGTCGAGGAGATGACCGCGTTGCTCCCGCAATAGGAGTTTCGCAAGGTCGCGGCCTTCGGCGGGATGGGCGCGGTTTATCGGGCACAGCAGGCCAGCCTGGATCGTCCGGTAGCCGTGAAGATCCTCCCGCCTGCCTTTGGCAAAGAGGCCGAGTTTGCGGACCGCTTCAAGACGGAAGCCCGCGCCATGGCGAAGCTCAACCACACGAACATCGTGACGGTGTATGACTTCGGCATCACGCGTGAGGGCCACTTTTACCTCGTGATGGAATGGGTGGAAGGCCACACGCTGCATGAGCTGGTGCAGAAGGGCTCTCTTCCTCTTCGCAAGGTGGCGAACTACGTCATGCAGCTCTGCGATGCGTTGCACTTCGCCCACAGCCACAAGATCCTCCACCGCGATGTGAAGCCGGGTAACATCATGGTGAACGAGGAGGACCGCGTGAAGGTGGCGGATTTCGGCCTCGCCCGCCCGATGACCGGCGAGGCGGAGGAGAATCCCTTCGGCACGCCGGACTACGCCGCGCCCGAGATCATGGACAAGCGCGGCGTCGATCAGCGGGCGGACATCTTTGCCGCGGGCGTCGTGCTTTACGAACTGCTCACCGGCCGCGTGCCCGCCACGCCGCGCCGTTCCGTCACCGAATACTCACCGGTGCATAAACGCTGGGACGAGATCATCGCGAAAGCCACCGATCCTGATCCCGACAAGCGCTACCCGGACGCGCTGGAGTTTCGCGCTCACATCGCCGCCGCGCTCACCATCGGCACGAATGCCTCCGCTGTCGTCACCGAGACCAAACCCGTCGCGAAAGAGCCCGAGCCACCTGCGCCAAAGCCCGCCGCGAAGCCTTCGCCGCTTCCCAAGATCGCGATGGCCGCCGCCGCGGTCATCATGGTGCTGTTTGTTGTTTTGCTGAAACCTTCCGGCGAACCCGAAAAAGCCGTCGAAGCCGAAAAACCGGCTCCGAAGGTCGAAAAGCCTGCCGAGGAGCCCAAAAAGGTCGCCGAAGCTCCGCCGGTCGAAAAGCCCGCGAAGGTCGAAAAGGCTCCCGAGCCTCCGATGAAGGTCGAGGAGCCGAAAAAGGTTGTCGTCGTCGAGCCCGCGCCCGCCATGGCCGCGACCAAGCCCGAGCCGACTCCCCCACCTGCTCCTGCACCCGCACCGACCTCCGCCGAGTTGCTCGCCAAGCTCGAAAGCAGCGATCCCGAGCTCACGCAGATCCTTGTCGGCATCACCGCGGCCTGGGATGCGAATCCGGAGGCCAATCCCGGCCCCGCGAAGAAGGACCTCGCCTTCAAATACATCCCTTATCTGCAAAAAAGCCTCCCCACCACGCCGCCCGCGCAGCGTGATCCCATCCTGAGCGAGATCTCCAACGTCGCCAACAACCAGCCGCTGCTGCCTGTTGAGGAAACCTGGCCAGCGGCCCTGAAACAGCTTCGCCAGACCTACGACACGCAGATCAGCGCCATCACCAGCAAGGCCGATGCCGCCAGTAAAGCGCTGCTGCAAAGCCAGCAGGCCTCCCTCCTCCAGCTCGCCAAAGACCGCGCCGCCAAAGGCGATGCCGCCGGAGCCAAACGTGCCGAGTTGATCGCCACCGCCCTCCTCCAAATCTCCGGCCGCCCCACGATTGAGGCATTGAAAGAGACCGGTGGGAAATTGTAAGGCCCCGCGTTTTTTCCTTCACGGCACCGGATGGTTCCGCTAGACCGGGTCAGCATGGATGAGTGGTATTATCAACGCGGCGGAGCCACCTTCGGCCCGATCAGCGCGGGGCAGTTGCAGGCCCTGCGGGAGCGAGGCACTCTTGCTGACGAGACCAGACTGAGGCGCGGTGTCACCGGTGAATGGATCGAATTCAAAGATGCCGCGCTGGCCGGTGCCGCGGCCATGACGCCCGTGCTGCCGCCACCGCTCCCGGCAGTCCCCCGGCCTGCGAGCCCGTCCCGGTCCCGCACCGGGCGCCTGGTTCCAAGTGGTACTTCCGGCTGGCTGTGGTTCTTTGGCGTGCTGGCCGTGATCCTGTTGACCGCGCATTCGCTGATCCTCACGATGAATGCGCTTTCGTTTGCCCTCGTGATCCTGCCGCCGGTGGAACTGCCAGAGCCTATGATCGTGCTCGTCAATTTTTGTGCTGAGGCGCTGATCTTCAGCAGCGTGCTCTACTTTGTCTCGGTGATCATCTGGCAGGGCGCGGCGTTTGCCTCGCTGGCACGTGTTTATGGCGAGAATAACCTGCCACACGGCAGTGGATCAGGCTTTTGGTGGGTGACGCCGTTTGCGAATTTTGTCATGCCCTTCCGCTGCCTGCGTGTGATGAGGCATCTGTCCCGCCGCCTGCGGGACGCGGCAGGGACGGAGCCGGGGAGCAGCCTTCTGGTGCTTGGCATCCAGCTGACCTTTATCGCATCCACCGTGTTTCGTGTGCTCGAGAAGGTGGCCTCTCCTTTTGGAGGGCCCTCTGAAATGGAATCTGGAAGCGACAGTCCGTTCCTGGCGATGATGTGGGACCTTTCGCTGGCCGCTTTTGCCCTTCAGCTCGCCTTTTTCATCCTGATCAACCTCATCCAGCAGGTGCGCCTTTTCCACGAGGCCACGCCGGTGGATGAGATCCATTCCGCCGCTCCATGACTCATCCCTTCTTCGCAGACAGCCAGTCCGCCGCTTTTCAGGCGGGACAGATGTTTGGCACCTGGCTGGTGCCGGTTTTACTTCTTTTGGGCATTTTGAAATGCACTTCCCTTCTTCGCCGGCCGCAGACGAGCGGCCCGTGCGTCACCGCGCTGCTGCTCACGCTCTGCGGGTGGTTTTTCGGCGCGTCGTTTATCGCGCTTTCGATGATGGCACCCGGCTGGGCGGATGCCTGCCGGGTGATCTCCGTGGTGCTGAATATCCTGTGCAATCTGGCCGCCATCATCGTGGCCATCGTGGGGCTGGCCACCTACGACTCGCGCCGGCACAACCAGGGCCGCGCCCAGGCGGTGACATCGCTCGTGCTGAGCTGCGTGCTGGTCTTGGGCGGATTGGTGGCGGCGATGATTTTCGCGCAAGGAGCGGCTGGCGCCTTGGAGGACGGAGAGAACGTCGCAAAGGCCGGCGAACGGGTGCGCAATGAGGAGTTCAACTTTGCCATCACGCCCGCATCAGGCTGGATCGCCACCAACGCGAAGAACCTCAATGAATCCGCCTGCAACGCATTCCGCCATGTGCGCCCGGAGGGCTACTTCATCGTCATCGCGGAGAACCCCGAGAACGCCACCGAGCTCGAGGACTACATGGACATCGTGAAGGAAAACCTGAACGGGGCCGCGACCTCGGTGCGGGATGATTCGATTCGCGAGATGGAGATCGCCGGGGTGCGTTTCATGCGTCGGAGCTGCGTCGTCCTGACTCCGGAGGCCAAGGGCATTCCGATGTACTTTGACCAGTATGTGACCGCACGCCCCGGCTACGCCTGGCAGCTCACTTTCTGGTGCCAGGAGCGGTTTCGAAGCCAGCTCCAGGCTGACTTTGATCAGACGATTGAGACCTTCCGCCTGCTGGATGACAAGCGGGCGGTGGCCGCAGGCAAGGAGGTGAAAAATGTGCACCGTGCCGGGCTGGGTTACCGCACGGCGCTCGACACCACGCAGTGGCGTGCCTGGGAGCCCGAGAACATCCAACTGGCGGATTTTGCCGCGTTGCGTGCCATGGAGGCGGTCGTCGTTCTGCCGGTCACACTTCCTGCGGAGGATGTGTCTCCTGACGATCTCTCCCATGCCCTGCTGGCACGCTTGGACGTGGTCTTCCCTGATGAAGCGTGGAAGGAGGTGCCCTGGAAATGCGCCTGGGGACAGGGCGTTGAGATCACCGGCACGCGCACGATCGATAAAGCTCCCTACGACTACATTTTCCGCGTGGTGCGCCGTGGGAAGCTGGCGCATCTGCACGCCGGCTGGGCTCATTCCAAGAAGGGAGACCTCAAAATCGTGCGGCAGGCTATGGACGCCATCCACCTCGCCGATCCGGAGAAGGCGGGGAAGAACCTCACGCTCGAGCAGATGGCCGATCCGAAGCTCTTCATGCCCCCAGGGGAAGCTGTGCCTGAAAGCTCGAGCGCGGATCAAAGGCTGCAGCACGCCTTTGTGGTCAACGACATCGGCATCGAGCTGTACAAGCGGAAGGAATACAAGAAGGCCGCCATGTGGTTTCAGGAGGCCATCAGCCGCGCCCCGAAGGATCACGCGATGGTGGGCAACTACGCGGATGCTCTGCGCAATGACGGCCGGGCCAAAGAGGCGCTGGAGTTCCTCACCGCGCGGATGAAGCCTTTTGAAAAAATCCCGGACCTGCATCTGAAGCGTGCGCACCTGCTGGCGGACACCGGCGATGCCAAGGCGGGTAACGAAGCCTTCCTGGCCGCCCTCGCCGCCGGGCTCACGGATGAAAACGAAGCCCTCGAGTGGCTGCAGACGCTCAACAACAGCGAGCAATACGAGCCCGCCCTCGCCGCCGCGGAAGCGTGGATGAAAAAATCCCCGGATGTGAATTCCCGCCGCTGGCATGCACAGACGCTCTCTTACACGGGCGAGACCGAAAAGGCCGTGGAGCTGCTCGAAAAGCTCGGCGCGGAGTTTCCCGATGACCGCCGTGTGACCTACGACCTCGCCGAGATGCTGAACTCCGCCGACGAGCATGCCCGCGCGGCTGCCCTCGCGGAAAAACTGCTCGCCGATGGCAAGGAAAGCCCGCGGGCGCTCATGGTGCTGGGGTGGAGCCAGATGGGCCGGAAATGGTATCGCGAGGCGAAGGCCACCTTTGAAAGGGCCGCAAAAAAGCAGCCAGACGAGGAAAGCGTGCAAAACGCCCTCCGTCGTGCCTCCGCCATGCTCGGCCAGGGGGACAACTCCGATGTCAAAACGCCCATCGAGGCGGTGAAGATGCCCGAGGCCGTGCAAAAGCTCATCGCAGGCCACCAGCCACCCGCTGGCTATGGGGAGGATCAGTCCGTGGTGTGGCTCATCTCGGCCAAAGGTTACCACTTTGACAAAAAGAAGCCGCTGCGCCGCACCTGGCACCGGAAGCTGCGCATCCTCACCACTCAAGGGGCGAATGATTTCAGCAGCATCGAGCACGTTTTTCACCCGCTCTACGAGCGCATCTTCATCAACCAAGTGAGCATCCACGATGAGAATGGCAAAGTCACCACGCCGGCCAACATCACCGATGATGCCTATGTGATGGACCTCAACGACGGCAATGCCACCCACCGGAAGAAGCTCCATTTTCAAGTTCCAGGCCTGCGCCCCGGCTGCGTGCTCGAATACCAGATCACCATCGAGGACATGTCCCCTTCGGAGTTCTTCCCCTTCGAGCGGCATCAGTTCTCCGACTCCGCGGCGGACATTGTTTTCGTCACCGGGGATGCACTCGAGGAGATCAGGGCGGCCGAGCTGCGGCTCGATGATTCCACCAAGCTCATCCAGGAGAAAAATCTTCGTGCCTGGATCGCCCTCGACACACCGATCGACCGCTCCGAGCCGCTCTCCGGCCTCTTCGAGGATCGCGTGCCATGCGTGAACCTCGCGGGCAATGAAGGAAGCTGGGAAAAACTCGGTGCCGAGTTCCTCCAGGACATCCAGGAGCGCTTCAAAGCCGAGCCGCAGACCTCGACCCTGGCGAAACTGCTCGTCGAAGGTGCCAAGGATGATGTCGAAAAGGTCGCCCGGCTCGCCCGGCATGTGCAGAAGGAAATCAGCTACACCGCCATCGAATTCGGCACCCGCGCCCGGCGGCCAAATCCCGCCTCCCAGACGCTCAAGCAAAAGTATGGCGACTGCAAGGACCAGGCTCTCCTGCTTCATCAACTGCTCACCGCGGTGGGTGTGCCGTGCCATCTCGCCCTCGTGAACACGGACTGGCGTGTCCATCCCTCGCTCCCCACGCTCGACCAGTTCAATCACATGGTCGTGCATGTGCCCTGCCTCGGAGAAGGAAGGCTCGTCGATACCACCAACGCGCATCTCCAGCTCGAAAAATGGCAGGCGGACAGCCTCTGGCACTCCCACGCCCTGATTTTGGACAAAGAGAAAACACGGCTCATCCCGCCGCAGGAGCATCCCGTTCGCGGCTCATGCCTGGTCGAGAGCCAGCGCACCATCAAAGCCTCCGGCGAGCACGCCTGGGAGGTGCGTGAGAGCTTGACCGCGCACGGCTACTACGCCTCGTGGCTTCGCGGTGCCTTCGCCGGGCTGGACAAGCCCCAGATTCTTCAAAAGGCCCAATCCATCATGCAGGAGCATGCCCGTCTCCAGCTTGAGGAAGCACGCTTCGAGGCCCTCGATGATCCATCACGCCCGGCGATGCTAGAGCTGCGCTATCTGCTGCCGGATGCCATCCATGCCGGCGCTGACGGCCTTCGCGCCAGCGTGCCCGCCATTTGGGAGAGTGATTACCTCGCCACGACCTTTGTGAAGGACCGGCGCACGCCCTTTGAGTTTCGCTACCCCTTCCAGATGCGCAGCCGGGTGGTGTTTGAAGGCATGCCCGGAACCTTCAGCACCGCGTTGAAAGCCCACGTCGGCTCCAGCAAAGGCACTCATGCCATCCATGAGCTCCGTCTCGATGACACCAGTGGATCACCAGCACTGGAATTCGACTTCAGCATCACTCCCGCCTCGCGCCCCGCTGTGGAATACAGCCGCTGGCAGGAGGAGTGGAGCGCGGCGCTCAAAGGATGGACGCGTCAGGTGCAGTGGAAGCCGTGAGCTGCCTGAAGGCGATGCCCGCCTGTGGCAAATCGGATAGCGGGCGGTGCATCCTGCGAGTTGCCGCGAGGGCAGGCTACCGCTAGCCTCTGAACCGCCATGTCTGACACCCTTGCCAACCGCCGTTTTGTCACCGCCGCTGAAAAAGTGGACTTTCTCTCGCCCTGGACCCTCGAAGAGTGGCTCTGCCGCGGCGACATCGTGAACAACGAGCATCTTATGATGGTGCGGGCCAACATGGAGCCGGGCCGCAGCCATCCCTTTCACTCGCACCCGACTCGCGAGGAGCTCATCTACATCATCTCCGGCAAGGCCGAGCAATGGGTGGGCAAGCAAAAGAAGCTCCTTGGCCCCGGTGACATGGCCTTCATCCCGATGGGCGAGATCCACGGCACCTGGAACGCCGGTGATGAGATGCTCGTCTTCCTCGCCATCCTCTCCCCGGCCAAGGCGGACGAACCGGGCCTCGTCGATCACAGTGAGGAAGAACCGTGGAAGTCGCTGCGGGAAGCGTGATCGCCTCCTGATCCATCATCCGGCCATTGTTTGATTACTGCAGCGTCTCCACTCGCATCCATGTGGGCTCGCCGCGGACGCAGGCGAGGCTGCGGAGGGCATCCAGAGCTTGCTTCATGTCGCCGACCTTGGCGTCGTGGACCATGAGCACGAGGGAGGTCTCACCGGTGGTGGATTCGAGGTCCTCCGGCTGGAGCACGCTGGAGATGCCGATGCCGCGCTGGCCGAGTTCGGTGGCGACTTGAGCCAACACGCCGGGCACGTCATCGACAGTGAGGCGCAGGTAATGATGCGAGACGGTGTCATCGACAGGCTTCGATTTGCCGTAGAGACCATGCGGCACGAAGCCGCTGTGGCGTGCGCCATGCATGACGACGGCGGCGGCTTCACACAGATCGCTGATGACGCTGCTGCTGGTCGGGTCCTGGCCGGCACCGCGACCGTAGAAGAGCGTCTCGCCCACGATGTCGCCATTCACGAGCACGGCATTGAAGCTGCCGCTCACGCTGGCGAGCACATGGCTGAGCGGCACGAGTGTGGGCTGGGTGCGCACCTCGACGAGGCCGTTTTCATCCGCCCGGATGACGGAGAGCAGCTTGATGGTGTAGCCCAGGCGCTCGGCGAATTTGAAGTCGGTGATGCTCACGCGGTCCACCCCTTCGACGCAAATCTTGTCGGGATGAATCCAGAAGCCGTAGCTCAGGCTGGCGAGGATGATGGCCTTGTGCGCGGCATCCCAGCCGCTGACATCGAGATAGGGATCAGCCTCGGCAAAGCCTTTGTCCTGTGCCTCCTGCAAGGCGTCGGCATAGCTCAAGCCCGCCTGGCTCATGCGGGTGAGGATGTAGTTGCAGGTGCCGTTGATGATGCCGTGGATGGAGCGGATATGATTCCCCACGAGGCCTTCCTGGAGCACCTGGATGATCGGAATACCGCCCGCCACGGCCGCCTCGAAGTAAATCGGCACGCCGCATTGCTCCGCGAGCGCGAAGAGCTCCTGCCCGCGCTCGGCGAGAAGGGCCTTGTTGCCGGTGACGACGATTTTCTTCGCCCGCAGAGCCGCGCAGACCATGTCGTAGGCCGTGGTGGTGCCGCCGATCAACTCGACGATCACGGGGATGGCCGGGTCGTTGACGAGCTCCTGCCAGTCGGTGGTCAAAATCGCGTCCGGCACCTCCACATCGCGCTTCCGTTTCAGATCACGCACAGCCACGCGGGCCACGCGGATGTCGGCCCCGGTGCGCTGGGTGATGAGGGCGCGGTTTTTCTCCAGGTTCTTGTAAACCCCCGCGCCGACGTTTCCGAGGCCGGCGAGGCCGACTTGGATGACGCGGGGGGAGCTGGTGGGAGACATGACAGAAGGCGGTTTGGGGTTAATAAAGGGCGCAAGCAATGGCGGAGGCCCTTTCAAAGCGCAACTGCGAAGGCTCATCCCCGGCAGATCATCCGGCTTTGCGATGCTGACGATAAGGCATTCCGATTTGCCCCGGCGGGCGGCCCCGCTAGCTAATGGCCCTGCCCATGTCCTCCACCCGCGATCTCATTACCTCTCCCGCCGACTTGAAGCCCACCACCGCTTGGTCGGAGACTGTCTGGGCCTACACGAGCGAGGAGCAGCTCGCCGATCACAGCGCCAAGGCCCGACTGTGCGTGGCCACGCTGCTGCCGTTCAAGGACAAGCAGCCGGACTGGGAGGGCTTCAATAAGAGCGTGCGCTGGATGCAGCAATGCGCGGCGCACTACGGCGTGGAGATCGTCTTCGTGCTCAATGCGGACACGGGCTACATCTTCGACCTCAGCAACGAACTCTACGCCGAGGTGCTGCGCCGTTTCCGTGCGGAGTTTCCGCAGCAGCGCTTCATCGCCGGTGTCACCGCCCGCGGAGCGGAAAAGGACACCGCCTTCAAAGCCGAGCGCTACCTGC
The DNA here is from genome assembly GCA_046316935.1 of Prosthecobacter sp. Lineage (GTDB taxonomy): Bacteria > Verrucomicrobiota > Verrucomicrobiia > Verrucomicrobiales > Verrucomicrobiaceae > Prosthecobacter. The sequence goes on along the minus strand of JBKCXA010000800.1, from coordinate 7,311 downwards.
CGCTGCTCGACATCGCGCAGTCGCACGACAACTGCGAGGTGATGATCATGACCTCCCGCCTGCTGAATGTGCTGGAGTCTGAGCCGCGTCGCGATGCCTACTTCCAGATCGCGGAGCACTGCACGCATCCGGCCATCGCGCATGCGCTGGAGCCTTCTTTTGTGCCGTGGGCCACGCCGTTTGATCCGTGGCTCTTCCACCAGATCGCCCTGCATCCGAAGTATGTCGGCGGCAAGGTCAGCACGCTCGACGAGCCGCACTTCCACTACTGGGCGGCCATGTGCAAAGACCAGAAGCTGCCCTTCTCGCCGCACAGTGGTGATGATTACGGCATCGCCTCCGCCATCAAGATGGGCCTGCCATTGCTCATCGGCGCCGGTGTCAGTGCCTGCCCGCTCATTTGCGCTGCCAAAGACATGTGGCTGCTCGATTCGGTGGCGGACAAGAAATTCAAAACCGGCACCGGACGCTTCGACACGCGGGTGTACAAGCTCTTCGAGGCCTTCCAATCGTTCGAGGACCTCGTCTTCCGCCTCGATGACCGAATGAGCGCCTCGCCCTACAAGCACAGCACCGCGCATGTGCTGCACCAGCTCGGTCTCATTGACGCGCCGGAGTCACATCCCGACTGCAAGGACCTCCGCGGCGCCGACGAGGCGCAGCGCATGACCGAGGCCCTGCGTCGTCCCCGCCGTGTGGCGGAAAAGCTTGGCATTCCCTTCTTCGGCGGACGTTAATCCTGCATGCATATTCCTTCCCTCATCGCCGCGAAGCGCGACGGCGCGGTGCTCACGCGTGAGGAGATCCATGCCGTCATCGAGCTTTTCACGAAGGGCGACATGCCGGACTACCAGATGAGCTCTCTGGCGATGGCCATCTACTTCCGCGGCATGACGTCGGAGGAAACGGCCGCACTCACCGAGGCCATGCTGCACAGTGGCAGCACGCTGGAATGGCCCGCGCACGCGCCGCTGCGCATCGACAAGCATTCCACCGGCGGCATTGGCGACAAGACCTCGCTCATCATCGCGCCGCTGCTGGCCTGCGATGGTGCGTGGGTGCCGATGATCTCCGGTCGCGGCCTCGGCATCACGGGCGGCACCTTGGACAAGCTGGAGTCGATTCCCGGCTTTCGCACCCGGCTCGACGAGGCGGAGATCCATCGCGTGATCGAAAAGACCGGCTGCGTGCTCATCGGCCAGACGGACAGCATTTGTCCCGCGGACAAAAAGCTCTACTCGCTGCGCGATGTGACCGGCACGGTGCCAAGCATCCCGCTCATCACGGCGAGCATCCTGAGCAAAAAACTCGCCGAAGGACTCGACCGGCTCATTCTCGATGTGAAGCACGGCACCGGTGCCTTCATGCGCAGCTATGAGGATGCCAATGCACTGGCGCAAAGCATGGTGAGCACGGCGAAGGTGCTCGGATTGAAGGCGAGCGTGCACATCAACGCCATGAACGAACCCACTGGCCATGCCGCTGGCAATGCGTTGGAGGTCATCGAGGCCGTCGAATGCCTGCATGGCCGGGGACCGGCTGATTTGGAGGAGATCTGTCTCAACCTCGCCGGAGCGGTCTCGATCTCGTCGCGGGCTCATTTGAGGCAGTTTCTGCATGATGGCTCCGCTTGGCAGAAGTTTCAGCAGATCGTCGAGGCGCAGGGCGGTGATGTGTCGAAGCTCGAAAAGCTCGCGCAGGTGCATCGAGCCCCGGTGATCCGCGAAGTGCGGGCCGAAAGCTCGGGCGTGCTGCGCCGCATGGATGCGTATCAAACCGGTCTAGCCGTGTTGAACCTCGGCGCAGGTCGCTCGAAGGCCAGTGACCCGGTCGATTTTGCCGTGGGCTGCGATCAGATCGCCAAAACGGGCACGGACGTGCAGGTGGGGCAGGTGCTGGCCCGCATTCACGCTCGCAGCGAATCGGCCGCGGAGGCCGCGGAGCACACGCTGCGGGAGGGCATCACGATTGAATGAGGTGACCATGGACTCGCGCAGCCTTCACGACCTCACCTTTGATCAGATGGAAGCCCTGCTCACCAGCGAGGGGCTGCGTCCGCTGCATGCGAAGACGCTCTGGAACACGCTGCAATACCGCTCGCTGACCGATCCGCTCTCGCGTGAGGACTTGGCCCCGCCGCTGCGGCGATGGCTGGAGGCTTCGCTGGGTTCCGGCGCGTGGAAGCTTGATGTGCCGCCGCTGAATCTCGATGTGCCCAGCGGCGATGGTTTGACGCGGAAATCGCTATTGAAGCTCGCCGACAACCAGGAGATCGAAACGGTCATCATGGGCTACGACGGCCGTCACACGGCCTGCATCAGCACGCAGGCCGGTTGTGCCATGGGCTGCGTCTTCTGCGCCACCGGCCAGATGGGCTTCGTGCGTCATTTGCGCCCCGGCGAGATCGTCTCGCAGGTGCACCATGCTCGCCGCGTGCTCGCGGAGCAGGGCAAACGGCTGCGGAATCTCGTCTTCATGGGCATGGGCGAGCCTTTGCACAACTACGACGCCGTCATGACGGCGCTGGACATCATCACGCACACCAGCGGCATCAACATCGGGCCGTCCAAAGTAAGCATTTCCACCGTCGGCGTCGTGCCCGGTATCCTGCGGCTCGCCGAGGAAAACCGGCCCTACAATCTTGCCGTCTCGCTGCATGCCGCCACGGATGAGGAACGCAGCGCCATCGTGCCTGCGAACCAGCGATGGCCTTTGCCGGAGCTGCTGGCAGCCTGTCGCCGCTACAACAAGCAAACGGGGCGGCGCATCTTCTTTGCTTGGACGCTGATTCATGGCGTCAATGACACGCCGGAGCATGCGAAACGCGTGGCGGAGCTTCTGCGCGGTCTGGATGCCCATGTGAACCTCATCCCGCTGAATCGCACCGCGGGCTACGAGGGCATCGAAAGTGCCGAGGAGGCCGCGAACGAGTTCCACCAGCTTTTGCAGGACGCCGGCTATCCCTGCACCATCCGCCAGCGTCGCGGGATCGATGTGGCCGCGGGCTGCGGACAGCTCCGGGCAGAAAAACAACGCCGCCGTCAGGCTGCGTGAGCTGACGGCGGCGTCGAAAAGGATTCGTGATGAATTTAAGCCTGGGCAGCAGGAGCTTCGGCAGCTTCAGGAGCCTTCGGCATGCTGAAGCGGTAGCGGATCTTGCCACGCTTGGCGGAGGCGCGGGCCTTGCGGCGATAGCGCTCCTTGGGGGTTTCGAAGGCGCGAAGGCGACGGACTTCTTCGAGGATGCCGTCCATCTCAAGTCGGGTCTTCAGACGCTTGAGAGCGCGGTCAACAGGTTCGCCTTTGCGGATTTGAACTTCAGTCATGGTAGAAACGTAGGGGGGTGGGAAAGGGCGGCGAAAGTAGGGGCAGGACCGCATCCGTCAAATGGAATGTCAGGCCCTTTCGGGGGTAGGGGCGGTTCAGGCCGGGCAGGAATCGGCAGGATTCCAGTTTGACAGGCAGGGGTGGTCGTCTATTCTCGCCGCCCTTTCCCCGCCCCCTTTCTATGGCCAACATCCGCTCCGCTGAAAAGAACATCCGCAAAACCGCCGTCCGCACCGCGCACAACCAGACGGTGAAGAGCCGCATGCGCACCCTTCGCAAGAACGTGCTCACCGCCGTGGAGAAGAAGGATGCCGCCGCCGCCAGCACCAGCCTGAGCGCCTTTGCTTCCGCCGCTGACAAGGCCGCCAAGACCAACGTCATCAAAAAGAACACCGCCTCCCGCCTGAAGAGCCGCCTCGCGCTCAAGGTCGGTGCTCTCACGAAGTAATCTTCGGGTCCCAGATCCCTTTCCAATCGGCGTCTCCGCAATGGGACGCCGTTTTTTTTGCGCCCCAAGGGTAGATTGAGCTTTCAGCTTTTGATCTTTACTATTTTGATCACCTCCCAATGACCCGCCATCGCATTTCCCCCACCGGACCTGAGTTCTCCCGCTTGATCTACGGCACCTGGCGTATCCTCGACGACGAGGACGCCGCGAACAAGACCCCCCAGGCCCTGCTGAATCGATTCAAGGCCTGCGTGGACATGGGCATCACCACGCTCGACACCGCGGAAATCTACGGCCTCTACCTCGTCGAGGAGGCCATCGGTGGCGCGTTGAAGTTCGACAAGGCCTTCCGTGACAAGATCGAGATTGTCACGAAGTGCGGCATCTACGTTCCCTGCAGCTTCCACCCGGAGCGCAAGACCGCGCACTACAACCTCACCGCGGCCCGTATCGTGAAAAGCGCGGAGAAATCCCTCCGCCTCATGGGCATCGACCACATCGATCTACTGCTCGTGCATCGCCCGGACTGGCTGACCAGCGCCGATGAAACTGCGGAAGGTCTCAACAAGCTGCTCAAAGACGGTAAAATCTGCTCTGCGGGCGTTTCGAACTACAACGTGCATCAGTTCGAGCTGCTGAACTCCCGCATGGATCAGCCGCTCGTGACGAATCAGGTCGAGTTCAGCCTCCTTCACATGGACCCGATCTACGACGGCGTTTTTGATCAATGCCAGCGTCAGCACATCCTGCCCATGGCATGGTCTCCGCTCGCCAAAGGCGATTTGATGAAGCATGAAGGCCTCCTCGCCAAGGCCGCCGAGCTCAGCGCGAAGTATGGCGGGGCCACGCTCGACCAGCTCGCCTATGCCTGGATCAGGGCCCATCCTTCCTGCCCGCTGCCGATCATCGGCACAAACAAGCTGGAGCGCATCCAGGCTTGTGTGAAGGCCGCGGACATCCAGCTCGAGCGCGAGGACTGGTATGCTCTGTGGGTGGCCGCGAAGGGACACGGCGTGCCGTGACCTGGGGTGGAATCATTCCACGTCCCCGAAGCCGGTGTTCACCAAATCTTCGAGATCGGCCATGGCGGCCTCGGCATCGACGCCGTCGGTGATGACCTTGATGGTCTCGCCCTTGCCGGCGGCCAGCATCATGAGGCCCATGATGCTTTTGCCGTTCACGGGCTCGTCGTCCTTTTCCACCCAGATGTCGCACTGGTACTTGCTGGCCCGTTTCACGAACTGCGCGGCGGGACGGGCGTGCATGCCCATCTTGTTGCGGATCGTGAGTTCTTTTTCGAGGCTCATGCGGCGATGTGGAAAAGGGCTTGGAGGTGGCGGGCGGGAGCGGGGCTAACCTAATTGGTTGTTTGTGATCTTTTGCAACAGCCTTTGGTCAAACTCCACCGCGCTGTTGTAGCCGAAGGCGCGGAGCTTGTAGTTCATGGCGGCCAGTTCGATGAGTCCGGCCACGTCGCGCCCCGGTGCCAGAGGCAGGGTGACGTGGGCGATTTCGAGGCCCATCACCTCCCGCACGGCGGTGGAGGTGCCGACACGCTCCAGGTCCTCGGTCTTCTGCCCGTGGACGAGGGTGACGATGAGGTCGAGCCGCTTGCTGAGGCGCAGGGCACCCACGCCGAAGAGGGCGGTGACGTTCAGCACGCCCAGGCCGCGGATCTCGATCATGCCGCGGAGGTTTTCCGGTGCGGTGGCGATGATCTCGCGGTCCTCCACGACACGGAGTTTGACGACGTCATCAGCCACGAGGGCGGCGCCACGTTGCAGCAGGCCGATCACGCTCTCGCTTTTGCCGCTGCCGCTTTCACCTTCCACGAGCACGCCGATGCCCTGCACGTCCACCATGCAGCCGTGGAGGCTCTGGCTGGGGGAAAAAGCCCATTCGAGGCGGATGGTGGCCGCGTTGAGGAACTTCATCGTGGCCATGCTGGTCTGGAACACGGAGATGCCGGCGGCATTGGCGATTTCGACGAGCTCGTCTTCAATGCGGTGGCCACGGGCGATGACGATGCAGGGGATCTCCTGCGTGCAGAGCTTGCTGAAACGCGAGGCGCGGAGGCTGGGCTCGAGACCTTCGAGGTAGGAGTGCTCCGAATTGCCAAAGACCTGCACGCGCTTGTAGGCGAAGTAGGTGTCAAAACCGGCCAGCAGCAGTCCGGGGCGGTTCACGGAGGGCTCGCTGATCTTCCGTGCGAAGCCGACATCCTTCCCGATGAGGCGCAGGCGGAGCTCTTCGCGGTTGGTTTGGAAAAAATCTCCCACGGTGATCGAGGAGGGCTTTTTAACTCGCTGCGTGGGATTCATGGCGAAAAAAGAGATGGATGCTTTTTAAGCTGCGCCGACCTGGCGCAGCCACTCCTGGAGGTTGTAGTAGTTCGTGATGCGCTTCACGAGTCCGTTTTTGATCTCAAAGAAGGCACCCACCCGCAGGCGGTAACGCTGCCCGGTGGCTGGTGGGAGACCTTCGTCGGTCGAGAGATACTCGCCCTCGATGTAAAACTCCGCCGCGCCGCGTTTACCATCCTCGCTCGCCATGGTGACCAGCTCCACCACCTGCTCGCGGTAGCAGCGGTCCATGCGCTGGAGAAAAGTGCGGAAGGCTTCTTTGCCCACTTCACAGCCGCCTTGATTGATGTCATGCGCCACATCATCCGCGAGCAGATCGAGGAAGGCCTCGCGGTCGCCGCCGTTGAAGGTTTCGTAATACTTCTGAATCAGGAGAACGGATGACTGTTGAGGGCTGGGCATGCCCCGCGAGGATGCGGAGGCGGGGCGGGGCGTCAATCACCTTGCGGAGGCGGGCCTGACTTCACATACTCGCCGCGCATGGTCGCCCGCACCTACTCAGCCACCCTAGTCGGCGTGAATGCCGTTGAAATCGAGATCGAGTCCCACGACGGCGGTGGCAATCCGAAGATGATCATCGTGGGGCTGCCGGATGCCTCGGTGAAGGAAAGCCGTGAACGGGTGACAGCGGCGATTCAGAGCAGCGGCTTTGCCATGAACGAGGGCGTGACGACGGTGAATCTCGCTCCAGCGGACTTGAAGAAGGAAGGGCCGGGCTTCGATCTGCCGATCGCCATTTCATTGATCGCTCATCGTTCACGAATTCCGATTCCAGTGCTGAGCGAGACGGCGATGATCGGTGAACTGGCGCTCAATGGCGAGCTGCGGCCCGTGCGTGGCTTGCTGGCGGTGGCCATCGAAGCTCGGGCGAAAGGTCGAAAGAGGCTTTTGGTGCCGAAAAAGGCCGCGGCGGAGGCGAGTGTAGTCTCCGGCATCGAAATTATCGGCGTGGCGAATCTGCGTGAGGCGGTCGATTTCTTGAAAAGCGACTTCGACATTGCTCCGGAGCCCTGTCGCGCGGCGGAGTTCTTTGCGGCGGCCTCGCATTACGAGATCGACTTTGCGGATGTGAAAGGGCAGGGGGATGCGAAACGAGCCATCGAAGTGGCTGTGGCTGGAGGTCATAACATCCTCATGATCGGGCCGCCGGGCACGGGGAAGTCGATGATCGCC
>JBKCXA010000799.1:0-5850 GCA_046316935.1 Prosthecobacter sp. | reverse complement strand
GCTTCCCGGTTCAGCTTGGCATCGTCTGGGAGGATGCTGACCTTAAGTTTGTCGTCATCGGCGGAGATTTGGAAATCTTCCAGCATCTCCGGCTTCCGATGGACCGTTTGGGCCTGCGGGACGAACATGTTGAAATTCGATGCCGCCGCCGGGAAGCCGCATTCGACGGTGATTTTCTTCCCTGGATTGTGCAGCACATACTCAATGCGGATGTCAGCGTATTCGATGTGGAGGTCGATTTCGAGGCGCTCGGAGAGCATCTCGACCTGATCAACACCGATGGGCTGGAAGGCGGAGGTGGAGACGATGCCCTTCGAGTAACCGCCACCATTGGCGAGAAGGTCAGCCGCTGCGGCGCAGGTGAGAAAGAGGAGCGTGAGGCGCGTCATGGCGGTGATTGTCACGCAAAGCCGCCAAGGCGCAAAGGTTTCTCTCCGGCCTCAGCTTGCCTTCTTCGTCTTCTTCACCGCGGGGGCGGAGAGGTAGCTTTGGACGGTGTTGGCGGGCACACCGAGGAGCTTGCTGGCTTTGGCTTCGTCCTCGTTGCAGTGGCGGTAGGCGATGCGGGTGAGTTCACGCTCGACCCAGGGTAGCAGGTCGATGTCCGGGGTCTTGTCGGCCATGTTCACGAGCATGGTCAAGGCATCGCGCATGCGGGTGACGGTGCTGGCGGGGCCGTGGTGACGGGTGCCTTTGCTGCCGAGCGGGATGTCGGAGGGCAGGAGCACGTCGGAATTGCAGAGGGCACAGGCTCTTTGAATGGTGTTTTCGAGCTCGCGGACGTTTCCGGGCCAGTCGTAGGCCTCGAGGATGTCGAGCGCGTCATCGGTGAAACGCATCACGGGGCCGCGGCGGCGGGCGGACTGGCGCTGGAGGAAAAACTCGGCCAGCAGGCGCACATCCTCGCGACGCTCGCGGAGCGGCGGGATGTGGATGCGCACGACATTCAGGCGGTAGAAAAGGTCCTCGCGGAAATTGCCCTTCGCGACCTCTTCTTCGAGATTCTTGTTTGTGGCGGCGAGCACGCGGACATCGGTTTTGAGTGTCTGATTGCTGCCGACACGGCTGTACTGGCCTTCCTGGAGCACGCGGAGGAGCTTGCTCTGCACGGCGAGGGGCATGTCGCCGATCTCATCGAGGAAGAGGGTGCCGCCATCGCATTGCTCAAAGCGGCCGATGCGCTGGTTCACCGCGCCGGTGAAGCTGCCCTTCTCGTGACCGAAGATCTCGCTTTCGATGAGGTTGTCCGGGATGGCGGTGATGTTGATGGCCGCGAATTCTTTTTGCGCACGCGGGCTGAACTTGTGGATGGCTCCTGCGACGAGCTCTTTGCCGCAGCCACTTTCGCCGGTGATCATGACGGGCGCATCGGAGCGGGAGACGCGGCCGATGAGCTTGAAAACCTCCTGCATGGCAGGCGAGCGGCCGATGATGGTCTCTTGTATGCTTTCGGGCGGCACTTCGGCGGTCTGCTCGCGTTTCTGGCGGCGGGCCTCGATGCCGGTGAGGGCACTCTCGACCACGCTGCGCAGTTCGTAGGGGAGGCGCTCTTTTGGCAGCACGTCGTAAGCGCCGAGGCGCATGGCCTCGATGACGTGCGAGGTGGTGGCGGTGCCGCTGAAAAGGATGGCCATGGCGTGCGGATCGCTCTGGCGGAGGCGTTTGAGCAGCTCGATACCGCTGGCGGGGCCGGTGCCGGAACGGATCTCGGCGAGGACGAGGTCTGCGCGTTTCTTCTGGTAGGCTGCGAGGCCTTCTTCAGGCCGCTCAAAGGTGACGATGGTCACGCCGGGCGCTTTGAGATGTCCCGCTGCCCAGGACAGGAAGTCCGGGTCGGAATCGATGATGATGAGGTGTGTGTCCGGAGCTTCGGCCATCTGCGCGTGATGTTTGGCGTGGGTTATCGCAGGGAAATCAGGCGCGGTCAAAGTTTTCTCTGCTCACATCGCGGTGACAAAAAGCTCTCACACGCCGCCGAAACGGCGTTCGCGGCGGTTGAAGACGCGGATGGCGTCGAGAAGGGCGTCCTTGTCAAAATCGGGCCACAGCTTGTCGGTGATGACGAATTCGGTGTAGCTGAGCTGCCATAGGAGGAAGTTCGAGAGGCGCATTTCGCCGCTGGTGCGGATCATCAGCTCGGGGTCCGGGTAGTAGCGGGTGTAGAGGTGCTTGGAAAAGACCTCGGTGTCGATCATCGCCTTGTCGAGGTGGCCGCTCTCGACGGACTCGATGAGGCTTTTCACGCCATCGACGATCTCCTCCCGCCCGCCGTAGCTGAGGGCGAGGATGAGCGTTAGGCCGGTGTTTTGCGCCGTGGCGGCGATGCAACGGTGCAGCTCCTCCTGGCAGAAATCCGGCAGGGCATGCAGCCTCCCGATGGCCTGGAGACGGATGTTTTGCTTCTGCATGACGGGCAGCTCGGTCTTCAAAAAGAGCACGAGGAGCTTCATGAGCGCATCGACCTCTCGTTTGGGCCGTTTCCAGTTTTCGGAGGAGAAAGCGTAAAGCGTCAAAAACTCGACACCGAGGTCGCCAGCGGCCTCGGTGACCTTTCGCACGACCTGGGCACCCACGCGATGCCCCTCCGTGCGTGGCAGGCCGCGTTGTTTCGCCCAGCGGCCATTGCCATCCATGATCATGGCGATGTGGCGGGGGATTTTGAGGTCTTCGGAAGAGGCGCGGCTCATTTTCTCAGGGCGATGAGCGTAGCGCGTGGAGGGGAATGTGCCAGCTTGATTCGGAGGTCAGAGGGACAGAGCTACAGAGGATAGAGCCACAGAAGTCAGAGGTCAGAGCTTCAGAAGGAACTTGTCGGGGGCCTGGAGCATGGCTCCGAGCATTTTGCCGACTTCGTTGGACATGGCGGTGAGTTTCGCGTGTTGGGGCGGCCTGATGTAACCGCAGGACAGGGCGAAATCGAGCGAGGTGTCGGTTTCGGCGTTCTCGCCGTCGCAGTCGGTCAGTTTGGAGAGAAAGTGTGCCTCGTAACGGCGCTTGGCCCAGGCTTCGCGGAGATTCAGACAGATGGATCGGGATGATCTCCTGATCTGGCTTGTCAGCGAGAACCGCTCCTCCGCCGGGAAGCTCCTGCTCGTCTCGAAGATGGCCATAGCCAGGTCATACGCCCGTTTGTAAACCGTCAATTCCTTCGCTGATCGTATTTCCATGCTTCTTTCTACCAGATGCCTTCACTCCACGTCACGGCCAAATTCCTGAAGCGCACTCGCTCCGCCCCGTGGCTCTGTGGCCCTGCGGCTCTGACCTCTGAGGATCTGAGGCTCCGACCTCGGAAGCTCTGCCAAATTCGTCTCGCACACAAGGCTCCGCGTGCATTACAGTTCCCGCTCCCATGACCTCCGGACTCGTCGCCAGTGTTCAATGTCCTGCCTGCGGGCAGTTTTTCCTCTGCCAGCAGCAGGCGGCGGAGGGCATGGTGACGTGCCCGCATTGCGCTCACCAGGGTTACCGGGCGCATTTTCCCACGCAGGGGCAGACGGCATCGCTGGCCCCAGGACGGCGGCAGGTGTTTCAAAAGCCCGCGGACATGCCGGCGGGCACGCAGCCGTTTTTTGAGCCGCCTCCACAACCACCTGTGCCGGCCTGGACCGGTCATTTGCAAGCTCCCGCACCAATGATGCAGACCCCGGTGGCTGCGCCGGCCCCGCAGGTGTGGCGGCAGCCCACCAGCACGGCGCCGACGGCCGCGATGCAGCCTGCGGTGGAGCTTCGCCTGCCTCCTGATGACGGCTCGGTGCCGGAGTTTGTGCCGCCTCATCAGCAGGGTTCCCCGGTGAAGACGTTTTTCCTCGGAGCCTCGATGGTAGCGGTGCTCGCCATCGGCGGCTGGATCTGGTGGGATGCGCAGAATCACACGCCGTCGCCGAATCGCCCTCTGCCTGTGGCTTCTGCGCTTCCCGATGCGTTTCCCGCGGAGCCGGAGGTGCGCCGTGCGGCCATCCCCACCACGGCGGAGACCGTGGAGGCCGTCCGGCCCACCGTCGATGTCGCCGCGGTGCAAAGCGAAGCCCGCGTGCTGGTCGAGAAGCTCTTTCAGACTGACGACCCGGCGGAGCGTCTCGGCACCGTGCATGATGGCACGCGGCACGCGGCGGAGATTGAGGCCTTTTTCAATGTGCCTGCGGATCAGCGTCCAAAATTGACCGTGCTCAGCGCGGTGAAAGGCACGGCGGTGTCCCTGCCGCAGGGCGAGGTGATGCCGCTGCTGAACCTGAGTACCTCCAAATGCAGCCAGGGGGCGCTCGTGCGGCTCATCGAATCCACCGAGGGCCAGCGCCGCATCGACTGGCCGCTGCTGCGCGAGACTCACGAAGGCGTGCTACGCCAAAATCTGGCTGTAAACGCCGAGGCACCCTCCTGGGCCTGGGCGCTCATCAAGCCGAGCCATGGTTTCGAGCTTCAAGAGAAGGACCGTCCTCTCTACCTGACTTTTTCGATGCATGTCACCGCGGATGGACGCTCGCCGATTCTCGCCTGCGCGGAACGCGAGACACCGCTCGGCCGGTATCTCGACCGCGAGACGGACTGGGGGCAGGCTTATCTGTGCCGTGTGTTTGTGCGACGACTGCCGGCGGAGACCAGCGGTGAGGCGGTGCTCATCGTGGACTGCGAAGGCGCGGCGCTCAGCCAGGTGACGCCGCCGTGAGGCATCATCCTCCCACATCGCGCAGCATCGATTCCGCGGCAGCGCGTGCTGGCTCGGCATTGACCGACTCGTCGGAAAGGAGATCGCGGAGCAGATCGGCGGCTGTTTGGGGCTTTCCATCGCGGCGGAGCATCTCAGCGCGGTAAAGGCGAAGTCGGACGCGATCCGCAGCGGTGGAGGCGAGGGCCTCTGCATGGTCAAAGAGGTCGATGGCCTCGGCGTGCTTGCCTTGCAGCGCGGAGAGCAGGCCGGTGAATTCGAGCAGGCGCGAGCTTTTGCGCCGCTCGGCGAGGGCTGTGATGGTGGTCTTGATTGCCGCATCGGGATCGAGTGGCGAGCGGCGGGCCGCGCCTTGATAAAGGAGGTAGTCGCGCACGTCGTCGTTGCCGAGCGACGTTCCACCGGTCTTCGCAAACGGGCGGTAGAGCGGATCGCCGATCACCACGCTCATCCACGACAACGCGGGCGTGGCCGACCATGCGGCCTCGGCTATGGTAAAACCTTCCAGCAGGCGTTTGTTCAGCAGATCAAAGTGGACGGTGAGCGAGAGGTAGGGCTCGAACACATTGCCAAAAGTGGCCGCCGCGCCTTTGACGAGCAGCGGGCCGGTCCAGTGCTGTTTGGGGTCCCGCATCACGCTGGCACTGAAGGAATGGATGTGGCATGCAACGGCACCCCTCTTGAACTGAAACTCCGGCGCGGCCACCGCGCCCGCGGCGTCCATCGTGTACCAGCCGTAGTAGAGGATCGTATCCGGCAGCGGCCAGTGATCCCGCAGGACCAGCTCGTGGCGGTCGATGTAGAGCGGAATGCCGTTTCGCTGAAACGTGGCAGCGGAGGCCGTGAGCCAGTCTTCGCCTTCTTTGAATCCGCCGGACTTCAGGGCCAGATCGATCACGGCACGGCCTTGCAGCCCATTTTCCTCCGCAAAGATCGCGTCGTCGATCATGCGGCGCACGATTTCATCACTCGGGCCATCGAGCCGGCCCACAAGAAGCAAGCCTGGAGCCTTTGTGAAGCGCGGCAGGCGCACATCGGAACCGTAATACGGATTTTTCAGCGCTCCTTCCGTCGGTGGCGCATTCATCGCGAGCAAGGTGAGGTCGGAATCGACACTCGCCTCGTCTTCTTTCTGCGGCTGCGGTGCATCGCGATCCCGCCGCACCTGAAAAGGCACGCCACGCATG
>JBKCXA010000798.1:0-2381 GCA_046316935.1 Prosthecobacter sp. | reverse complement strand
CATTAAGAGCTTCTGGCCAGTTTGCAAAACCCGACTGCCATTGAAAAACGATTATGGGGTTCTCCGGAACATCCGATTGCAAGTCAGTTTCGGAAGAAACTTGCCCCAGTTTAAAGTGTATCCGTGCAATGTCTCGATTTGCTGTGTCGCAAGCAGCGAGAAGCGCCATTACTACAGCCAGAAATAGATAGCCTGCTGAGCGATTGATTCTCATAGAATTAAGGCCCCAACATTTCTCCACCTGGATAATAAAGTCCAGGATCTAGAAGCCCCTGTTGAGCAATGGGATCAATTTTCCAGCTCGAAATCAGGCAGCAACGCTTTAACTGTTCACGAACCTGCATTTGGCAATTACCGCCAGCATAACACCCATGTGGGTTTCGCTTCAAGCATTCAGACACATTTCCTATGAGGGCGCATTTACACGGGCTTCCGTTGTCCATGGAAAGTAGCCTGGAAAGTAGCCTGGCAAATAGTGCAAGCCAGCAGGAGGCTGCATGCCCCCATCAATCCACGAACTCGATGGCATCTGGGCGCATGCCGGCGCTGACGAGCACGGTGCGAAGCAGGAGCCGCTCATCGCCTTGGAGGCATGGACGCAGCGTGAGAGCTCCGATCACTTGGAGACGCGGTTGAAGGGAAATCCTTCTCAGGACCTGCCGGAGGCCATGGCGGATGAATGCTTCCAGAACGGCGCTTTTGTCAAAGCCGCCTTCGGCACCGTCAAATAGCGGCACAGGCACGCCGACCACCCCGCCGGGCGGCGCGGTGCCGATAGCCATCACCATACCTTGGGCGGAAAGTTGATCGAGATACACCACGGTAGCTCCCGACCAGCTTCTGGCCTCACAGGTGAAGGTCCAGTGGTCCGGGCTGACATGGATCTGGATCGTGGGACGTGAGAACCACATGATCCTCAATCAATCTCCGGCCGTGGATCGCGGGAAAGCAGCGCCTTCATGCCTTCGCGGGCGGATTTGCCCTCGTGGAGCACGGCGTAAACTTCATCGAGCAGCGGCGTGCGCACGCCGCGGGCCTTCGCGGCTTGATGAAGACTGGCGGTGTTCAGCACGCCCTCGGCGACCATGCGTGTGCTGGAGAGAATTTGCTCCAAAGCCTGTCCCTGGCCGAGCAGCAGGCCCACACGGTGGTTCCGGCTGTGCGCGGAGTAGCAGGTGGCGACGAGGTCGCCCACGCCGCTGAGGCCCTGGAAGGTTTCCGCCCGTCCGCCCATGGCCACGCCGAGGCGCACCATCTCGGCCAGCGCCCGTGTGACGAGGGCCGCGATGGCGTTGTCGCCGAGTTTGAGTCCCAGCGCGATGCCGGCGGCGATGGCGTAAGGGTTTTTCATCGCGCCCGCCCATTCAGCGCCGGTGATGTCATCGGTGGTGTAGCAGCGGAAGAAGGGCAGCGTAAAGCAGCTCTGCACGGCTTTGGCGATCTCCTCATCCTGGCAGGCCACGACGGCGGCAGTGGCGAGCTGCGCGGCCACTTCCTCGGCATGATTCGGCCCGGTGAGCACGGCGAGGGTGCTCTGTGGCAGTGACTCGGCGAGGATCTCGCTCATGCGGCGGCCGGTGTGCATCTCGATGCCTTTCGCGCAGGAGACCACCACACGGCTTGTCGCGGCGGGACTGCTGGCGATGAGCTGCGCGGTCTCGCGGATGCCTTTGGACGGCACGACGAAGACGAGCATGTCCACGGGCTTCAAATCGTGCAAATCCACCACCACCTCGACCTTCGCAGGCAGTTCGAGGTTCGGCAGGTAACGCGGGTTTTTGCGCGTGGCGGCGATTTCGGTCATCAGGGCCTCATCGCGTCCCCAGAACTGCACGTTCATGCCACGCCACGCGAGCGTGGCAGCCAGCGCGGTGCCCCAGCTCCCTGCGCCGATGATGGCGGCGCTTTGCATGGCAGGTGCGGAATTCATGCGGCGGATTGTTTTTTTGCTCCGGCGCGGTTTTCAGTGCCGGCGAGCAGGCGCTGGATGTTGGAGCGATGCTTCCAAATGGCCAGCACCATCACCACGACACCAAAGGACAACATCACGAGGTCCCATTTGCCCTCGCGCCACATCACAAGAGCCATCGAGCTGGGCACGCTGACGGCCGCGGCGATGGAGGCCAGGGAGACATACTTCGATGCAAAAAACACCACCAGCCAGGCCGCCCAGCCGCCGAAGAAACCCGCGAGCGACATGCCCAGCAACACGCCAGCCGTCGTGGCGATGCCTTTGCCACCTTTGAACGACAGCCAGAAGGTGTACATGTGCCCGAGCACCGCCGAGAAGCCGCCGATGACCTTCGCGGTGGAGATCATCTCCGCCCCGGCTCCGGTGGCCGTCATCCATTTCGCGGCGAGGAAGACCGGCAGCCAGCCCT
>JBKCXA010000797.1:0-5617 GCA_046316935.1 Prosthecobacter sp. | reverse complement strand
GCTCTCCACCAGCGGCATGCGCTACGCGCCGGAGATGCGGGCGGACTTTTCCCACCTCGGCGACCTGCGCTGGATCACCAGCTTCACCTGCAAGACCGGGGAACGTTACGGCATCCACGCGCTGGAGGCCGTCGAGCCGCTGCTCGGCCCCGGTTTCCTCACCGCACAGGCTCACAGCGATGCCAGCGGCGATGTGATGCACCTCACGCATCGCAGCGGTGTCAAAGTCGCCATCGGGGCGCTGCATGACGCCTATGGCAGCTTCGGTGCCGTGCATCTTTACGGCACGAAGGGCGATCTCACCCTGAAGCTCACCGATACCTACCACGCCTTCCGCGGCCAGCTCGTGGCCTTCATCGACATGCTGCGCACCGGCGAGCGTCCGCTGCCCTTCGATGAAACCGTCGAGCTCATGGCCGTCATCATCGCCGGTATCCGCAGCCGCGAGATGGGCGGTGGAGTGATCTCCATTCAGGATGTGCTATCGGAGGTGTGAAGCCAAAAGAGCGTCACACGAGTCGTGGCACCTCACCCTTGTTTATATGTTTGTTTGCTGACTGTCCAATAGCTCAGGACGATATTGAACCAAGACCTCACGAAAGGTCCAGCGCACACAAACAGCAATGGTGCCCGCCTCGCTCTCAATGTGCAATCGGTAGCCTCTCAGACGCCAAATGGACAAAGAATCAACCTTGGTAACCGATGTCCACGGCACGATGAACGGAGGGTGAAAAGCTCGAAACAGGATCATGGTCGAAAACCAAAGCCCCTCGGATGTGGGAACAACACGAACCACGTTGGCATAGTTGGACTGCCAAGACCCGTTGAACCGCGTTTGCGGAGAGCCAAACGAAGGCCGCTTGGGCCTGCCATCTCTGCCGTGCTTTTCGGCAAATGCTCTCCACCCTGTTTGAGCCACTTGGCGAGAAACGAAGACCCAAAAAGCCACAAACAAAAAAGGCACCCAAATCGGCATCGGATCACCACGTTGAGCTAAGAATATCATGATGGCGGTTGGCACAGCTCAAAGGTTCAAACTTGGTTGTTCGTAGCGTTTATTCATTGGGGGATGGCCGGTGGTGCTTGGGCCAAGCATAGATGGTCGAATCAATAAGCGTCAGGCACCAACAACTGATGTCCGATCACCTGCTGCTGAGCCGCTTTCTGAGGTTTGTTCATGGCCACCTGTTCTTCCAATAGTCCGGATGGCGTGCGTGATGAGAAACTGCGGTGATAAGGACAATCTCATCTCGGAGGATGAAGGCGAGGTAATAAGGAAAACCTGGCAGGTTCACACGTCTCCAGCCCTCTTCTCGAAGTCTCCACAGCAACGGGTGCTGAATGATGGCCGCACAGGCATCTTCGATCTCGTGTCGAAAACGGGCTCCGAGTCCGGGAACCTTGGCCTCGTAGTCACCCACGATGCACTGAAGTTCAGCTGCGGCTTCAGGATGAAACTCCAGGATCAAGTTCATCGGTCAGGGGCAATCTCCCGGAGTTTACGGAAGACCTCGGCGGCGGGAACGCCATTGACTCGCCCGGCATCGTAGTCGGCGATACGACCGGAAATCTCGTCCGACCATGCTTCGGCGGCGGTTGCGGGACGGTCGGTCTCCACACTCTCCATGAGTGCTAGTGCAAGGCGCATCCTCAACTCGGCGGGGAGCACGAAAAGCTGGCTTGAAAGGGCTTCAATAGTGGCTGCCATGCTGGCATTCTATTCGATTGAGATCGGCTGTCGAGCCATGATTCGGCCTCTCAGGGAGTGGTGTGAGCCAGACAACGCGAAGTGGAGAGGCAGTTGAGAGCGGCACTATTTGCCAGGCATTTGCCTCGAGGTAGTCACTCAACGTTGGTGCTGATTATGACGCTAAGACGATCTCTCGCCTCATCGAAGCTGGTGAAAACTTCTCGCCGAGTAGCCGTGAACTGATTCTCTCTAGAAAGGCACTCGAAGGTGGAATCGTGAAAGGTAATGATATAGTGAATAAGGCCTTCGAGGAATCTAGCCTTGTCGTGTCTGGGGTGAACGGAGTTCCGCCTCTCCATCTCCTGAATCCAATCTGAGTTGATCACCCGATGGACACTGTAAAACTTCAAACCGTGTCCGTAGAGCGGATGGCCATTCAGAGCCTCGTCGTTGGGCGCACCAAACGTGAAAGCGGAACAGCCCTGAAATGTCACAAGCACATGGTGCCCGGTGCTTGCCTTGTAATAGAGGACCAATCCCTGCTCATCAGCGACTACTTTGGGATTGGGAGTTCCTGCATCGGGCTGCGGCCATTCGGGAAGTTCAATAGCAGTTTGACGAATCATTGCGAGGCTTTGGTCGGTTGAGTGAACGTTCAAGCGCTGGCCTTGCTGGAGCAAGGGTGGGTGAGCAGGACACGGCTAAACATAATAGGAAAGAACAAGCAAAGGGTCGCCACCATCGTCCGTCGCTCGCCAATTGATGAAAGCACTGCACTCAACAAGGGCGTTGAATGCTTCCTCATTGATCTTCTTGAACTCGGAAGCGTTGTCGATGCGAAGGGAAACTAGCCCCTCAGAGTAGCAATGATCGCTCATGCAGTCATTCCAAGCATCCATGTTGCGGCCGTAATAATCTGGGAAACGAAATTCCGATGCGAAGAAATCATGGAATGCGTCCCAGTCCTTGAGGCTTCGTCCATCTACTCGGTGCTTTTGCATATTTGAATGCGCCGATGGAAGCAAAAAAGCCTCCCCCTAGCAAGCCTTGGCTGCGGCGATTGGCCCTCACATACCTTCCTCCAGCCATTTCCCCAGACGAAGGCTCGCGTGACGGGATTGCTATGCGATGAATGGCCGCCCATGTCTGATCACCCGCTGCTGCGCCGACTTCCAAAATCTCCTGACTGCTCGAATGACGAGCTGCTGGCGGCGTTTCTTGATTATGTGGCGGAGAAGAAGCTGGAGCTCTATCCGGCGCAGGAGGAGGCCATTTTGGAGCTGTTTGATGATCGGAATGTCATCCTCAACACGCCCACCGGCTCCGGCAAATCGCTCGTGGCGCTGGCGCTGCACTTCCGCTCGCTCGCGAAGGGCCGGCGCTCGGTGTACACCTGCCCGATCAAGGCGCTGGTGAATGAGAAGTTCCTCGCGCTGTGCCGCGATTTCGGTCCCGACAATGTCGGCATGGCCACGGGCGATGCGACGGTGAACCGCCACGCGCCGATCCTCTGCTGCACGGCGGAGATTCTGGCGAACTACGCCCTCCGCGATGGCGCGGCGGCGCCGTTTCGCGAGGTGATCATCGACGAGTTTCACTACTACGCGGACAAGGAGCGCGGCGTGGCGTGGCAGGTGCCGCTGCTGACGATGAGCGAGTCGCGTTTCCTCATCATGTCCGCCACGATGGGCGGCTCGGCTTTTTTCAAAGAAGGCCTCACCCGGCTCACGAAGGCGGAGACGACCATCGTGGCCTCGCACGAGCGCCCGGTGCCGCTGGAGTTCAGCTACGCGCAGACCTCCGTCGATGTGACGCTGCAGGAGCTCGTGGCGGCAAACAAGGCACCGGTTTATCTCGTGCACTTCACGCAGAACGAGGCGGCGCAATCGGCGCAGGACCTCATGAGCCTGAATTTCTGCTCCGCAGCCGAAAAAGCCTCGATCAAGGAGCTAATGGCCGGCGCGAAATTCACCAGCCCGTATGGCAAAGAGGTCAAAAAGTATCTGAGCCATGGCGTGGGTATTCATCATGCGGGTCTGCTGCCCAAGTATCGTGTGCTGGTGGAGAAGCTGGCGCAGCGCGGCCTTCTCAAAGTCATCTGCGGCACGGACACGCTCGGTGTCGGTGTGAATGTACCGATCCGCACCGTGCTGCTCACGCGGTTGAGCAAATACAGCGGCGAAAAAGTCGCCACGCTCACGGCGCGTGACTTTCACCAGATCACCGGCCGCGCGGGCCGTCGCGGCTTTGACGATGTGGGCTACGTCGTGTGCCAGGCACCGGAGCACGTCATCGAGAATGCGAAGATGGAGGCGAAGGCCGCGGGCGATGTGAAGAAGCTGCGCAAGATGGTCAAAAAGAAGCCGCCGGAGGGTTTTGTCGGCTGGAGCGAGGATACTTTCAAAAAGCTGCAAGCCGCCACGCCGGAGCCGCTGGTGTCTCGTTTCCAAGTGTCCCACGGCATGCTGCTCCAGGTGCTGAGCCGCCGTGGCGATGCCTGCGCCTCGATGCGGCAGCTCATCGCCGATTCGCATGAGACGGCGAACGCGAAGACCCAGCACGAAAAGCGGGCCTGGCAGCTTTTCCGGGCGCTGGTGCACCGCAAGATCGTCGAGATCCTCCCGCCCGCGAAGCGCGAGGCCGATGGCACGAAGCTGCGGCTCAATGTGGAGCTGCAGGACGACTTCTCGCTCAATCACACGCTCTCGCTGTATCTCATCGACACGCTGGCGCTGATCGATCCCGCCTCCGCCACCTACGCGGCGGATGTGCTGACGCTTTGCGAGTCCATCCTCGAAAACCCCGATGTCATTCTGCGTCGGCAACTCAGCAAGGTGAAGGACGAAGCCATGGCGGCGATGAAGAATGAAGGCGTGCCCTACGAGGAGCGCATCGCGAAGCTGGAGGAGCTCGAATACCCGAAACCCTGCCGCGACTTCATCTACAGCACCTTCAACGCCTTCAGCGAGGCGCACCCGTGGGTCGGCCAGGAGAACATCCGCCCGAAAAGCATCGCGCGGGAGATGTTTGAGAACTTTCGGAGCTTTGCAGACTACATCCACGACTACGACCTCCACCGCGCCGAGGGCGTGCTGCTACGCCATCTCTCCAGCACGCTCAAAGTGCTGGCGCAGACCGTGCCGGACAGTTTCAAAACCGAAGCCGTGCAGGAAATGGAGTCCTGGCTCGCCGGTGTGCTGCGCGGCACCGATTCCAGCCTGCTCGATGAATGGGAAAAGCTCCGCGATCCCAACTACAAGCCCGACGAGGTCGAAGAAAAGCCCGTCGAAGCCCCCGACATCACGCGGAACAAACGTGAATTCACCGCGCTCATCCGCACAGAGATCTTCCGCTACATCCAGCAGCTCATTCGCGGCCAGATCGACCTCCCCGAGCTCGACGACTACTACACCGACCACGAGCGCATCCGCCTCGACAACGAAGCCCGCAACGGCCGCCACACCTACGTCGAGCCCAGCGACGACGGCCAAAGCTGGCGCGTGAACCAAGTCCTCGTCGATCCCGACGACCTCAACGACTGGCAGCTCGAATTCCGCGTCGATTTGCCACAAGCCCGCGAGGATGGAAAACCGACGCTGGTGTTTGTGGGGCTTGGAAGGATCGGGTGACGGTCGCGATCCGGCGAAGCAAAGTAGCCATCTCGCTCCGCGAGATGAGCTGGACGCTTGGAATACCTCACAGTTCACAGCCTCCGGTCATCGTGCATGCGAGCGAAAGCCTTTTGCTCATTTGCTGTCGCTTCGCTCCACCCTCCGGGCAGCCTACGGCTGGCTATCTCCCTTCGGTCGGTTCGACGGAGCGAGATGGCTACCATGCTGGCGCGTCATCGGTATCTGCGGATGGTTTTCAAACACGGCCACTCAAGGATCGAGTGAGAGGCGATTTGCTTCGCAGAGGTTTTGAGGA
>JBKCXA010000796.1:0-9033 GCA_046316935.1 Prosthecobacter sp. | reverse complement strand
GGACTTTTTTGATGAGTTGGCAAAGGTTCTTTCGGACATCGGCATTCGCCCTGGAATCGGGGATCAGTTTCGCAACGCGGGTGCCCGCCTCCGGAAGCTGTTGCCTGCCAGTGCCAAAGTATCAGATGGAGAACATAGCTTCGAATTGGCCTTCAACAGTGACATTGAGGATGCTCTTCGTGAGGCTCAGGAGCGGATGAATCAACTGCTGGAGTCGCTCACAGGCGACGGACAAGTGGTTTTGATTGGTCTCGATGAACTCCCGATCTTCCTTTCCACGCTCGCTGGCCAACCTGGTGGCGAAGCAAGAGTGGCGGCAATCCTCAACTGGTTCAGAAAGCTACGCGGGGCACCTTCATTGTTGCCGCGCGTGCGTTGGCTGCTCTGCGGCTCAATCGGACTGGATACGTTTGTCGAACAGCGAAAAATGGCTGGAACGATCAATGATCTGAGACCGCAGAAACTAGGCCCGTTTGAACATCCCATTGCCATTGAGTTTGTGAAACTACGGTCAAGGAGTGGCGCGGATTCATTCGAAGTGACCGATAAACTCGCCGAAGAGGTCGTCAATCAAGTGGGCTGGCCGCTACCATACTATCTTCGGCTGATGGTTGATGAACTGAAGGCCCTACCGCCCTTCAAGCGGTCAAAATCCTTCCCTTCCTCGGCGGATGTTAAAGAGGCATATGCAGCTCTGGTTTCGCCAGACAAGAAAATCCAATTCGTTCACTGGGTTGGTCGTCTTGACCTTCAGTTTGGAAAGATAGCCGCACTCACAGCGCACGCCATTCTGAAGCAATGTTGTCAGAAGCCAGAAGGCACTACGAAAACCCGGCTTCGGACCATGCTGATCAAGCGCAACCCGCACGGTGATCCAGAAACCATCGAGCGGGAATTGGTGGACCTTCTCAGCGTATTGGAGCGCGACGGATACCTGCACGGTGAGGATAACCGCTGGGCATTTCGCTCCTTCCTGCTGCGAGACTTCTGGCTCCGCCACGTCGCGTTTTAATCTCTGCCTCCACGATCTATGAACAAAGATTCGCCAAAGGCTATTCGCCACTTCCTCTATAATCCACTGCGCCAGGATCCAGAAGAGCTGAAGCAATTGTTTGTGGCTCGTCGCCCTCTGTTTGAACGACTCTACAGCGAAATTGTGAGTCACGCACCAGACTCAGTTCCTCAGCATCAGCTCATTATTGGGCAGAGAGGCATGGGAAAGACTACACTGCTTGCCCGACTTGCCTTGGAGTTGCGAGAGAAGCAGAAGGATTTCCTGCCCCTTGCCTTCTGGGAGGAGCAGCACATCGAGGTGGATCGGTTATCGGTGTTCTGGCTCAACTGCCTTGATTCACTGGCTGATGCTCTTGATGTGGCCGGTGATTCGACTTCTGCGCGTGAGCTCGACAGAAAAGTCGATCAAATCAAAGTCATCAAACCCGAGGATGAATGTGCCCGAGAAGCTCGGGACGCGTTTGGAGAGGCGAATGCGAAGCTGAGTCGGCGTCTCGTGCTTTTCATCGACAATTTCAATCTACTGCTGGCTCGTCTGAAGAAGCACGATCATGTCTTACGCAGCTTCTTCACCAGACAAGCCGCCCCCATCATCGTTGGTGCTGCCATAACGCCTCCTGCCGACCTCGCTGACTACGACGCTGCATTCTACGACGGATTCAAGACCACGCTTCTGCATCGGCTCAGTCTTGATGAGACCAAGGACATGATCATCCGCTTGGCTGAAGAGTATGGGCAACTCGAAGCTGTGCAGAACATGTGGCGTGAGTTGCCCAGACTGTCGGCTCTCCGCGATCTCTCTGGTGGAAACCCACGCACGAGCCTACTGATTTACCGGCTGTGCGCCCAAGGCGTCAGCCACGACATTTATCGCCACCTGGAAGCCCTACTGGCAGAAACCACGCCTCTCTCCCAATCGCGATTCGAACTCTTATCCGACCAAGGACAGAAGCTAGTCGCGAGGCTTGCTCGATATTGGAAACCAGCTACGGCGGAAACGATCACGGAACTCACCGGCTTTCCACGCGGCACCGTATCCCCTCTGTTAGGACGTTTGGA
Organism: Prosthecobacter sp.; assembly: GCA_046316935.1. Taxonomy (GTDB): domain Bacteria; phylum Verrucomicrobiota; class Verrucomicrobiia; order Verrucomicrobiales; family Verrucomicrobiaceae; genus Prosthecobacter. The sequence goes on along the minus strand of JBKCXA010000796.1, from coordinate 6,960 downwards.
AGAAGAGGGCATGATCGAGAAGGTGTCGATGTATGATCCTGACCGGCGCGACAACCCAAAGCAAAAACGTGGCGGCCTCAGCAAGCGAGTGGGCTATCAGCTTACCGAGCGATTTTTCAACATCTGGATCATCATGCGCTCTGCCAGTAGGCGTGAGCGTGCAGGCATTATGTGCCTGTCTCGATTCCTGGAATCGATCTACTCACCCGCAGAACGTGCTCAATATGCCCAGGAACTCAGTGCCTGTGCTTCATTGAGCTGGGGTCAAGCCATCGGAGCGCGTGCCCTCGCAGAAACGATCGAACACTCCGAACTCCTCTTGAAAGCCGACACGGCTCTTCTGGAGATGGTGAAACGAGGAGACGGAGAGCTGGAGGGACTCATTGATCCCAGCAACATCGATCACCGAGCACATCAACTTGTCGATTTGAGGAGCCTAATTCGTGCCGCAGTGCCTGCTTCAGCGAAGACGTCACCCGAAGAATTCGTGAATCTCGTGATGGGGTCTTTCTCGATGCTGATCCCAAATGGGATGAGCCAGAACATCATTTCTGAAATCAAAAAATCACGCCTTGTGGTGGTTGACCGAGCAGCGGAGAGCCTGCGTGGGGAATCCAGAGATTTTGCTGCTCAGATCGGTCAAGAAAGCACTGACTGGCTTCAACAGCGCATTCGTTCCGGCCTGCTTACCAGCGGAGAGAATCTGAAAGAAATTGAAGATGCGATCAATGCCGTAGATCACGCCAGTTTGGCGGGTGCTCTCCTTGTGTTGGGAGAAATGATACAGAAAGCCAGCCCAGCGATGGCCGAACGCGCATACAAGAAAGCCACCGAATTAAAGAATGATCTTTACGAAGCCTGGGCTCAACTCGGAATTATCTACCAATCAACAAATCGACACGCTGAGGCTCGCGCAGCCTATGCCAAGGCACTCACACTTGGTGATGGCTCTGCCGCAATTCTCTCAAACTATGGCCAACTCCTGGCAATTGATTTTGGCCAACTGGAGGAAGCATCAAAGTGGTTCCGCCAAGCGGCAAAGCGTGATCCCCGCAGTGCTCTGATCGCCAATAATCTCGGAGCTTGTTTATGGCACATGGGTGGAAAAGAGAATGCGGAGGCTGCGCTTATCGAATTCAAAAGAGCTGGAGAACTAGACCTGTTCAATCCGAAGCCATGGATTACCATGGGCAGCGTTTATCAGCAGGAGTTGAACAACCCTTCTGCCGCGGAGACATGCTTTCGTAAAGCGATCTCCATGTCTTCCAAAGCATCGGTGGCTCGTACACACCTGGGCCTTCTTCTGCTGCATTCATATGGCAAGTTCATTGAGGCTGAGGAGCAATTTCGGAGGGCCATCGCGGATGGTAACGAGAATGCCGCCTGTTGGCTGGGGCTTGCAACTGTGCTCGGAGAACACAAACACCAGTTTGTCGAAAGTGAAGCAGCCTATCGGAAAGCTATCGAACTTGAACCTCAATCGCCAATTGCATGGGCCGGACTCGGCGTCTTGCAGTCTCTTTACACGGGGCAGTTCGAAAATGCCCGGGTATCATATGCAAAAGCGGCGGAGTTGGCACCATCAGATGCTCGATATCAAAACTCACTCGGCAACCTGGAGTATGACCACTTTCATAACACCGAGGCCGCGGAAAAACATTTCAGGCGCGCACTGGAACTCAATTCATCCGAAGACAGTGCGCGGCACAACTACGCCTTCATGCTTCGTGACACTCTAGGCAGAAGCGCAGAAGCCAAAGAATTGCTCGATAAGCTCTCTCAGCCTGATTCATGGAAAGACACACAGGCACTCCATCGAGTTCTCTTTGCCGCCTATGATCACAACTGGGGCCAAGCCATGGAAGCTCTCAAATGCGCTCTTGGAGAGATCAAAAACTCGAGCTTCCCAAGGCATACTCACGACGACTGGTGCAGAGCCAGCGCCGTGCTCATCAAGCTCGGCATTGGCGACAATCTTCTGGAGTTTCTCGAGTCCGAAGGAATTCACGAGACTATGATGCCTTGGTTCGAAGCTCTCAAAGCCCATGTCATCGGAGATCGTCAGCTGCTTCTCAACATCCCCGCCGAAGCCCGCGATGCAGCCGGAATTCTCTTCGACGAAATCGCGAAACGCCTGCCTCTGGTGAGAGCAACCCGATGACTGATGCGCTGATTACTTCGTCCCGAACTCCTGGCTCGCGACGAGCGCCTGAATGAACTCGCGCATCGCGAAGTTCTTCTTCCCCGCCTGCGTGATCATCTCATCGACTAGCGGCTCATCGCGAAAGCCGAGCGGCCTTCCGAGGGCGAACTCGATCAAGGCTTCACTGAAGCTGCGGGCGAAGACGTCGGACTTGCTGGCGATGATATTGCGCAGCTCGAAATAGTCTTTGAACGCGGGTCCTTTGTGAAAAGCTGCGGCGGAGTCGATGGTCCAGGTCTTCTTCGATTTCGGGTCGGGTTTGCCGTTGGCGTCGAGGGCGGTGTAGCTGTCTTCGGTGCGCCATTGGCCGGCGGCGTCGAAGTTTTCCAACCCGAAGCCGATGGGGTCGATCTTGCGATGGCAACTGGCGCACTGCGGGTCCTCTTGATGGGCGAGGAGTCGCTCGTGCGTGGTGAGCACCTTGCCCGCGAGGCGCGTGATGGCAGGGACGTTCGCGGGAGCGGGCGGCGGCGGATCGTGCAGGAGCTTGCGCAGCACCCAGGCACCGCGTTCGACGGGGCTGGTGCGCTCGCCATTGCCGCCCATGAAATGAATGGCCGCCATGCCGAGCAGGCCGCCGCGTGGCGAGTCCTTTGGCAGCGACACTTTTTCGTAGCCTTCGCCCTTCACGCCGGGGATGCCGTAGTAGTGAGCGAGCACGCGATTGATCAGGACGTAGTCGCTTTTCAAAAGATCACGCAGGCTCGCGTTGTGCTTCAAGATGTGCGCGATGGTCTCATGGATCTCTCCCTTGGCCGCGACCTTGGTTCCCGAGTCAAAACGCGGATACAGCGCACGATTCACCTCAAAGAAGTCGATGCGGTCCAAACCGAGCCACTGATGCACAAAAGCTGTCAAAAAGCCCTCCGAGCGCGAATCATCGAGCAGGCGGTTGGTTTGAGCGGCGAGCACTTCGGGCTTCGACAGATCGCTTTTTCGCAACTCCGCATCCGGCGGAGCGCTCCAGAGGAAATACGAAAGCCGTGTGGCCAGTTCGGCGTCGGTGAGCGGCCTGCGTTTGTCATCGGGCGATGGCTCCGCGAGGTAAAGAAACATCGGCGAGGCCAGCACGACCGCGAGCGTCTCCTTCAGCGCGGCCACGGGCTTATCACCAGCTTTGCGGCGCACGTCGTAAAGGCTCAGCAAGCGATCCACATAGTCCGCCGGCGGCGTAGTGCCGCGAAAGGCCTCGGTGGCGAAGCGCTCGAAGGCTGCACGCAACTCGGCAGCGGCTGGCGCGGGCGATTTGTCATCGAGTGGCAGCTTCAACGCGGCAAAGCCGGGCGGCACGGGCTTGGCGACATTGGGCACGCGTTCGACCTCGATCCAATCCACCCACAGCGCCAGCTCGGGGCCAATGCCGTTGCGCTTCACGGCCTCGGCACGCTTGCGATTGCCTTCTTCGTTCGTGTCCCAACTGCCTTTCTCACGGAAGAACAGCGACCGATTGTCGCGGCTCAGATTCGCTCGCGTGAGGGTGAGCGGGATCTCGATGGTTTGCGGATGCTCCATCGTGCCGGTGATCTCATGCGTGGCCATGACCTTGCCTGTGCGGGCATGAATGCCGAAATCGAGGAAGCGACGCTCCGCAGGCGCATCCTTCACCGCTGCGGCTCGCACGCGGACGATGTAATCGCCCACCGGCCAGTCAAAAGGCACGAGCAGCTCGATGTAGTTCACGTTGAGCTCCGCCGGATGCCGCGTCTGAACGCCCAGATAGGCCCCGCGATCCACGTCCGGCATCTGCGTGTAATACTCGTGATACTTCAACCAGCCTGCGCCGAGTGAATCGTTCGCGAGGTCGGCATCGTTCTCGCCTTTCTTATCAAAGCCAAACGTGCGCGGATTCGGCGCCCCGGGGATGCGAGCCCACTCGCGGCGAAGGCGCGATTCATTGTTTTTCACCTCCTCGCGGATCTTGGCGACGATCTCCTTGTTCTCCGGCTTCGCCATGGCAGCCTCGACGGCCTTCACCCACTTCTGCGCACGCTCGCGGGCATCGATTTGATACTTCACAAAGTCCCGCACCTTCGGCGTGGTCGATTCGCCTTCGTAATGCAGCTTCTTCGTCACGCTCGCGGCGGTTTGCCAGGCAAACGCCTCCTCCAGCGCCTCGCGACCGAGCGCCTGATACTGCTCGATCTGGTTCGCCGACATGAAGAGGTTCGAGCCCACGGTATCAAACGCCCCCGAGCCACCATCCGGCGGCAGCTCCGCCACATTGATCTCCACGCCGAGCAGTTCCCGCAGCGTGTTTTTGTATTCGCGACGATTCAGCCGCCGCATCGTGATGACACCCTTTTGATCGCCAAGGCTCCGCCTCGCCGCGACCATCACATTCGCGAGGTCATCGAGGAAATCCGCCTTCGCGGCACTCGCCGGCTGCTTTTCATCCTCCGGCGGCATGTCGCCCGAGTTCATCGCATTCAGCACCTTTTGCCACTTCTCGGCGAGTTCGACATTCGTGATCGCCAGCGGCAGATCATCGACGCGGAACTTCCCCTTCTGCTTTTCCGGCCCGTGGCAGCTCACGCAGTGCTCTTTGAAAAGGGCACGATGCTTCTCCGGCATCGCCGGATCGGCAGCGAGAACGAAAGAAGGGACAAAAAGAGCGAATAAGCGGCGCATTGGGGAGCGAGCTACTACGGACGAGGTGCTCGCTCTTTCGCGGCGATCGTTTGACCTCAAAGCGCCTCCACCTTCACCACCAGCGAATCATAGCCGAGCATGCGGTCGAACTTCGCTTCGTGCTCGACGCGGTTTTCGGCGCGTAGGAGATGGATGCGCTTCACCTTGTCGCAGCAGAACTTCAGCAGCGTGCGCAGGATGAGGCGGGCATGCGGGGCGCCGAGGCAGAGGTGCGTGCCGAAGCCGAAGCTGATGTGGGGGTTTGGTTTGCGGTCGAGGCGAACTTCTTCGGGCTGCGGGAAGACATTCTCGTCGAAATTCGCGGAGGACCAGCAGAGCGAGATGCGCTCGCCGGCTTTGACGGTGACGCCGTTCACGTCGGTGTCCTTGGGACAGACGCGGCCGATGTGCGTGAGCGGCATGAAGACGCGGAAAAACTCCTCGCTGGCCAGGGTGATGCGTTTCGGGTCCTCGCGGAGGTATTCGAGCGCCTCGGGATGTTCGGCGAGGTAGCCGATGGCGCAGGCGATGGTGAGGATGATCGTGTCGCGACCGCCAGCGAAGGCGAGATTCGCAAAGCCCATGCATTCCTCACGCGTGAGTTTGCGGCCGCGGTAGTCGGCTTTCACGAGGGCGCTGAAAAAGTCATCGCCGGGATTTGCCTCCGCTTCATCAAACTTCGCCGTGAGGTAGTCTTCGAGCACGGTGCCTTTCTTGAACTCGCCGCCGGTGACTTTGAACACGTGGATGCCCCAGCCGATCCAGGTGTCCGCCTCTTTTTCTGAGGTGTTGAGCAGGTAGGTGAGGGCTCGTGATTGAATCGGCAACGCGAAGTCATGCACGATCTCGATGCTCTCGCGCTTCATCGCTTCCGCGAGCATGCCGCCGATGAGGCTTTCGACCTTGGCGATCATCTCGGGCTCTTTCGTGCGAGTGAAAAACGGCTCGGCGATGGCGCGGTAGTCGGTGTGCTCGGGTGGATTTGTCTCGATAGGGAGCTGGCGCATGCTGCGGACGTTTTCCTCGGAGGGAATGGGCACGCGGAAGGGAACATCGGAGCTGAAGGTCTCCCAATCCTTCGCGGCCTTTCTCACGTCTTCATGGCGGAGGATCATGGTGATGTTCTCACCGTGAAACGGGCACTGCATCACACCGGTGGTGGCGCGGGCTTCTTTGAAGGGATCGGTAAAGGCGGGCATGGGAGGAAGGACGAAACCAGAATGACGAAGGACGAAGGGAACAGCAATACGCGGTGTTTGCGCTTTACTGCTTTTGCCATGGCGTGCTTCCGCCTCGCTGGATGTGCCCGCGAAGCGCGGTGGAGAGCTCGTTGAAGATTTTAGGTGCTTTCGCGGCGACATTCGTCTGCTCCTGCGGATCGTTTTTCAGGTGGTAGAGCTCGAGCGGGCTGAAGGGATCGTTTTGCATGAGCTTCCACTCGCCACGGACGAGAGCCTGGTAGTCTTTGCCGCCGTAAGTCTTGCCGCCTTCGCGACGCACAAAGTAGAGATCTCGCGGCTGCGTGATGTGGCCGCCTTTGAGGATCGGCACGAGGCTCACGGCATCGAGTTCGGGTGAAGGCTTGGCTCCAGCGAGTTCGAGGAAGGTGGGGAAGAGATCGAAGTTGAGACCTTGGTAATCGCTGCGGCTGCCGGGCTTGATTTGCGCCGGCCAGCGCATCATGAACGGCACGCGGAGGCCGCCATCGTAGTGATCCTGCTTTCCACCACGCCAGGGATCATTGTTTTGAGCATGTGGCACGGAGCCGCCGTTGTCGGCGCTGAAGACGACGACGGTGTTTTGCTCCAACGCGGTGTCTTTGAGCACGTTGAGCACCTGGCCGATGTGGTGATCGAGATGCTCGACGAAGGCCACGTTCATCGCCCGTTTCTCATCGAGCTGCGGGGCACGCTGTTTGACCTTGGCCAGCCATTCGGCGGGCGGCTCGATGGGGAAGTGAGGCGCATTGTAGGCGAGGTAGAGGAAGAAGGGCTTCGTGGCCTTCGCACGCTCGCGGAGGTAGTCGGAGGCCCAGGTGGTGAAAAGCTCCGTGGCATGGCCTTGCGGCTCGATGACCTCGCGATTGAGCCGCATGTAGTTATTTCCATGGCGAAGGTGCGTGGTGTAGC
>JBKCXA010000795.1:0-17277 GCA_046316935.1 Prosthecobacter sp. | reverse complement strand
CCGTATGCCACCACCGCGGTGAATCTCGACAACGGCGTCGATAACGACAGCAACGGCATCCAGAGCGGTGGCATGGGCGGTCCGGTGCGCAGCCCCGTCATCACGCTCACGCTGAATGCCGAGCCCGGCAATCTCGCCACTGGCGGCACGAACCAGGAGATGAGCATCGACTTCGGCTTCTGCGCCTCCCTCGTGCTCGGAAACTTCGTCTTCAGCGATGTGAACAACAACGGCGTCGTCAACGCGGGTGAAGGCGGCGTCGAAGGAGCGCAGGTCGAGCTCTACAGCTCCACGGACAACACGGTGAACAATGGCAACGACGTCAAAGTGGGCACCACCTTCATCACGGGAGCCGACGGCCTCTACAGCTTTGCCGGTCTCTCGGCTGGAAAATACTACATCAAGCTCACACCGCCCATCACGCATCCCCGCCGTAGCTCCACCAGCAGCAACGCGGACAACGGCATCGACAATGACAACAACGGCGTGAGCCAGTCGACGACCTTCCAGCCCATCTACTCGCCGGTGATCACGCTTTCGGCCCTCACCGAGCCCGGCAACCTCGTGGCTCCCTTCGGTGGCAACACGGACAACACGCTCGACTTCGGCCTGCGGCCCACCTTCAACAGCATCGGCAACCTCGTTTACAAGGATGCGAACGGAAACGGACGCTTCGACAGCGGCGAGGGCATGGGCGGCGTGCGTGTGGAGCTCTACAACAGCAGCGGCGTCTTCGTCACCAGCACCACCACGAGCACCGGTAGCAGCACGCGTGGTCGTTACATCTTCTCCAATGTCCTGCCGGGCGGCTACTTCGTCCGCATTCCCGCCTCCGAGTTCGGTGTGGGTAAGGCGCTGGTGAACACCGTCTCCATCTCGCCCGCGCTTCCCACCGATGACGGCCTGGATGACAACCTCGCCAACAACGACAACGGCATCGACAACGCCCAGCCGTCCCTCAATGGTATCAGCAGCGCTCTCATCACCGTGTCCGACTCTGCCGAGCCGGTCAATGGCGGCACGGAAACCGGTGCCTTCAACACGCTCGACGACGCGGATGACAACAACGGGGACATGACGGTCGATTTCGGCTTCAAGGCCAGCGGACCGAGCGCCACGGGTTGCTATAACTTCATCCTTGCTGACACCGATCTGGATGGTGCGCTGCTCCCCGCCGTGGCGGATTGGACACCGGACCAGCCTTACGACTTCACCTACGCGGCCAACATCGCCCATGTGAGCAACTTCGACCTCACCTATGACGCCGCCTTGAGCCGTCTGAAGCTCGACGCCACCTTCCAGCAGATGTCCGGCATGAAGGTGGACAGCTTCTGCCTGCTCGTGAGCACGGGGCCGAATCCGCGTGATGGCAACCACGCCATCCTCTACTTCGACGGCTTCAACCGTGCCGCGCCGCAGATCACGCTTTACCGCTTCGATACCACGCTGGGCGGCGGAAGCTGGCAGACAGCCTCGAACATCCTCCTTTCCACCGCGCCCGGCAGCACCACCGCGGCCGATGTGCTGCAGATGAGCGTCTCCGAGTCTGGCGTGCCCGTGCGCTTCCAGTTCACCATCGACATGAGCCGCGTGAACAACGGCGCCAACTGGACCGGCATCGGCGTGGATCAGCTTCTCTGGGAAGGCATGCTCTTCGGTGACAATGCCGGCATCAGCCTCCGCACCGTGGATCTCAGCACGGCTCCCACCTACAACGCCTCCGGAGCTCTCACCGCCTACTCTTACACGCCCTCCAGCACCACGGAAGGCAGCTTCGACACGGATCCCTCCGGCGTCTTCGTCATCGTGACCCAGTCCTGCCCGATTTCGCCATGGGTGAGCATCGGAAATCTCGTGTGGGCGGACACCGATCTCGACGGCATCAAGGACGCCAGCGAGGCCGGCATCCCGAACATGACCGTGCAGCTCTTCAATCCCGGCACGGACAATGCCATCGGCGGCACTGGCAGCGCTGCGGACACGCAGGTGGGTGCCGCCGCCCTCACCACCAGCACCGGTGCTTACCAGTTCCCGAACCTCGTGCCTGGAAAGTACTTCGTCCGTGTGACACCAAACGCCACCTACCCGGCCACGGGTGGCAATGTCATCACCAGTGACAACGGCATCGACAACGACAACAACGGCTCGCAGCCCTCCGGACCCGGCACGAACATCAACAGCCCGATCATTGACCTTGCCGTGAACGCGGAGCCTGAGGCCCTCGTGGATGGTGACGGTCGCAGTTCCGATGCCACCATCGACTTCGGCCTCTTCACCGGCTTCACCGTGGGTGACGTGGTCTGGAACGATGCCAACAACAACGGCCTGCGTGACAGCGGCACGGAGCAGACCAGCGGCGGCATCACCGGTGTGCAGGTCGAGCTCATGAATCCAGGCGCGGACAATGCCGTCGGCGGTTCCGCGGCGAATGCCGACAGCATCCTGCAAACGACCTCCACAGCCTCCGGTGGCGCCTACAGCTTCCGCGTTTACACACCGGGCAATTACTACGTCCGCATCACGCCGACGACCTCCTTCCCTCTCGTCTCCGGCACCGTGGTGACGACCGACAACGGCGTGAACAACGACAACAACGGCTCGCAGCCCAACGGCGCAGGTACCGATGTCCACTCGATGGTCTTCACGCTCACTCCGGGTGTCGAGCCTGGCAGCACCGGAACGTCGAACAGCGAAACAACCATCGACTTCGGCCTCCGCGCCTGCCCGGTGATCACCATCTCCCCCACCACGCTGGCGGATGGCATGCGCGGCACCAGTTACAGCGCCACCTTCACCGCCCTCGGCGGAAACTCACCCTACACCTGGAGCATCGCCAGCGGCACCCTGCCCACAGGGATGAGCCTGAGCAGCGCGGGGGTGCTCAGCGGCACGCTGAATGCCACGCCTGCTGTTTACAGCTTCACGGTGCGGGCCACCGATTCGTCCAACTGCTCGGTCACCCAGGCCATGACGCTGCGCGTCACCTGCCCGGTGCTCTCGCTCTCGCCCACCACGCTCACGGCCACCCAGCAGGGCAGCGTGTTCTCGCAGACCTTCACGACCAGCGGCGGCACGGCACCCTACACTTACTCGCGTCCCGTTGGAGCCTTCCCGGCCGGTCTGACACTCAGCACCGGCGGTGTGCTCAGCGGCACCATCACCGGAGCCCCTGCCACCTATGTCTTCACCATCCGCTCCACGGATGTGAATGGCTGCTTCATCGACCAGTCCTTCAACTGGGTCATCACCTGCCCCACGGTCACCATCGGCCCGGCGAGCATTCCGGCGGCCACACAATACAGCGCCTATGCCGCGCAGACCTTCACCGCCAGCGGCGCGAATGTGCCGGTGACGTGGAGCTACACCGGCACGCTGCCCGCAGGCATGACCTTCAGCGCCGGCGGCATCCTCAGCGGCACGCCGACGAGCACGCCGGGCACCTACAACATCACCGTCACCGCCACGGACAATGCGGGCTGCGTGAACACGAGGGTCGTGCCCATTGTGGTGAACTGCCCCACCATCAACATCAGCGCACCCGCCTTCCCCTCCGGCACGAAGAATGTGCTCTACCCTGACCAGCAGCTCAGCGCCAGCGGTGGCACCGCGCCGTATCAATGGACGATTGCCAGCGGTTCGCTGCCGCCGGGACTCAGCCTCAGCACCAGTGGCCTCATCAGCGGCACCATCACAGCCGCGCCCGCCACTTACAGCTTCACCGTGCGTGCCACCGATGCGGTGAACTGCTCCTCGACGAGCGCTTTGAGCATTGTCGTGGCCTGCTCCGCCATGACCATCGGCCCTGTGGCGCTGCCGAATGCCACGCAGTATGCCGCTTATAGCCAAAACCTCTCCGTCAGCGGCGGCACCGCGCCTTACACCTGGACCTTGGCCTCCGGCCTGCTGCCCGGCGGCCTCACGTTGAGCAGCGGCGGTGTCATCAGCGGCACACCGCTCGGCCTGGGCAGCGCCACGGTGGACATTCGCGTGACCGACGCGGATGGCTGTTCCGTCATCCGCCGCTACACCCTCCCGGTGGACTGCCCGCCGATCACCATCACGCCGAGCACGCTGACGAATGCGGCCCGCAACACGCCATATACCACCCAGCTCATCGCCGGCGGCGGCACGCCGGGTTATCGCTTCAATGTCCAGAGCGGTTCGCTGCCCACCGGTCTCACCTTGACCACCGGCGGTCTGCTTAGCGGCACCATCACCGCCGCGCCCGGAAGCTACTCCTTCACCATCCGCGCCCTCGATTTGAATGACTGCCCCGGCACGCAGCCCTTCACCCTGCAGGTCATCTGCCCCGGCATGAGCATCACGCCGCCCTCGCTCACGAACGCCACGGTCGGCACCGCCTACTCGCAGGCCCTCAGCGCCAGCGGCGGCACGGCACCCTATGTCTGGAGCGTCATCAGCGGCACGCTGCCAAACGGCGTCTCGCTGAGCACCAACGGCATCCTCTCCGGCACGCCCACGCAGGCCACCACCGCCACCTTCACCATCGAGGCGCGTGATGCCTTCAATTGCACCGTCACGCAGCTCTACTCGCTCGTGGTGAACTGCCCCGCCATCACCGTCACGCCTGCCACACTGCCGAATGGCTACCTCTCCGCTCCCTACAGCCAGCAGCTCACCGCCGCGGGTGGCACCGGGCCCTACACCTGGCAGATCATCGCCGGTTCACCGCCTGCCGGCCTCTCGATGGACTCCAGCGGCCTCATCTCCGGGACACCGGCCGCCTATGGCGCGGGGAACTTCACCGTCCGCGTCACCGATGCCTACAACTGCACGGCGAACCAGAGCTACTCGATCCTCATCAAGGGCCTCAGCCTCGGCGACATGGTCTTCGACGATGCGAACTACAACGGCTACCACGACAACGACGAGCCCGGCGTCAAAGACGTGACCGTGGAGCTTTGGGATCCCGGCGCGGACAACGCCGTCGGCGGCAGCGGCCCGAATTCCGACCTCCTCATCACCTCGATGACCACCGGAGCGCTCGGCCAGTATCACTTCAACAACCTCCAGCCGGGTTATTACTACGTCCGCGTGCTGCCGCCGACGAATCTGCGCATCCAGGGTGCCAATCCCGTCGATGCCGACAACAGCACCGATCGCGACAACAACGGTGTTTCGCAGCCCGGCGGTCCCGGCACGGTCATTTTCACACCGGTCGTGCAGCTCACCACCAGCGGCGAGACCACCAGCGAAGACAGCGATCCCGACACCGACTTCACCCTCGATGTGGGTCTCTTCCGCGGCATGTCGCTGGGCAATCTCGTCTGGCAGGACACGGACGATGACGGCATCAAGGATGCGGGCGAAACCGGCATCAATGGCGTGAGTGTCGAAGTCTGGAACGCCGGTGCGGATGGCAAGGTCGGCGGCACGGATGATGTGCTCCTGCAAAGCACCACCACGGCCTCCGGCGGCTTGTACACCTTCAACGACCTGCCACCCGTCACCGTCTATGTGCGCCTTCCCGCACCTCCAGCCGCCCAGCCGCTCTCCAGCAGCGTCACCAGCTTGCGTGACAACGGCATCGATAACGATGACAACGGCATCCAGATTGGCGGTGGAGCCATTTACAGCCCCATCGTCACGCTTTCGCCTGCCAATGAACCCGGCACCGGCGGCGGCACCTATGTCGAAAACACCATCGACTTCGGCCTCCAGCCTGTGACGCCCACCATCTATGTCTCCGCCACGCAGGACGACAGCATCCAGGTCTTCAACGCCAGCACCGGCCTCTACAACGGCAACCTCGTGAACACCTTCGGCGCCAGCCACAGTCAGGGCAATGGCGACTGGGGTGATGTGCCTTACAGCATCGAGCTCGGCCCCGATGGCAATTGGTATGCCGCGCACTACGGTGCCAGCAACCTGCGCAAGATTTCTCCCTCCGGCACGGATCTCGGCACCGTGCTGAACAACTCCACCGCCTCCGTTTCGTGGATCGCCTGCTTCGCCATCGGCCCGGATGGAAACTTCTACGTCGTCGATGTGAATGGAAACCGTGTCGTGCGCTTCCAGGGCCCAGGCGGCACCACGCCGGGTGCTCCGATGGGCGTGGCACCGTTCAGCTTCATCAGCCAGGCAGGCATTCTCGACATCAATTTCGGCCCGGATGGCAATCTCTACCTCGTCGTGCAAAACGGCAGCCTGCGTGAAATTCGCCGTTACAGCACCACCACCGGCACGCTGCTCAACACCATCGTCACCGATTCGCAGATCGTGACCATGGTCCCCGGCGGGCAGGCCATCGCTCTCGTCTCCGGCATCGACATCCACGGCTCCACCCTCTACGGCGTGAACCGCTCCGACGGCGAAATCTTCCGCATCGACCTTTCCGATCCTTCCGCGCCCGGCCTGCCCGAGCTCGTCGCCACCATCTCCAGCGCGGGCAAAGGCTTCGTCGAGACCGCCGATCTCGAATACAATCCCGCCAACAACCGCATCTACATCTCCGGCTTCAACTGGAGCAAGCCTGTCGTCGGTGGTGGCAGCTTCATCAGCGGCTCGCTGGTCCGCGTCGATCCCACCGCCGCTCCGAATGGCACCGTCGAGATCTTCGAAGTGCCCATCCCGACACCTCCGGGTCCAAACAATGAAATCTGGCCCGGACCGCGTGACCTCGCCATCGGCAAGCCTCTCGCTCCTCTCGCGAACGCCGTGGCGATCGGCTCCCTCGTCTGGAATGACCTCGATGCCGATGGCATCCAGGACGCGGATGAAAACGGCATCCCCGGCGTCAAAGTGGAGCTTTGGCGTGATGTGAACGGCAACTCCGCCGACGGCGCGGAAGTGCTCATCGGCTGGACTTTCACGGCATCGAACGGCTTCTACTACTTCTCCGGCCAGGCACCGGGCGTTTACCAGGTCCGTGTCCCGGCCACCAATTTCTCCAGCGGCCAGCCGCTCGCCGGTAGCGGCAACAGCAGCCCTGTCACCGTCAACGCGGACAATCAGACGGATGGCGATGACAATGGCAACCAGCCCGGCGGCACCAAGACCGAGGTGAGCAGCCCGCTCATCACCCTCTCGCCCGGCACCGAGCCTACCGGCAACGGCATCTCCGGCACGGAACTCCGCCTCGGAGGCGAGCTCGATGATCACACCGTCGATGCGAATGGCGACATGACGGTCGATTTCGGCTTCGTCGAGCCAGGCAACATGGGCATCGCCAACCACGTCTTCAATGACGCCAACGGAAACGGCCGCTTCGACAACGGCGAAGGTGTGAACGATGCCGTCGTGGAGCTTTACCAGTGGGGTAACGTGCCAGGCAGTGACCTGCCCTTTGCCACCACCACCTCCGCCAATGGTGGCAAGTATCTCTTCCCGAACCTCTTCCAAGGCCAGTACTTCGTCCATCTGCCCGCCGCCCAATTCACCAACAGCGGCGACCTCCGCGGCCTCTACTCGTTGCCTGGCACGTCCGCGGGCGATGACAACATCGGTGAGGATGGCGTCGATGCCGCCTCGCCTTTCGTCACCGGCATCAGCTCCGGCCGTGTCACCCTCACGCGCGACAGCGCCCCGCTGAACTCCAACACGGAAACCGGCTTCGATTCCACCACCGACGACGCGGACGACAAGAACGTGGACCTCACCGTGGACTTCGGCCTCTTCCGCCCGGTCGCCGTCGGCAACCTCGTCTTCGGCGATAGCAACTCCAACGGCCGCTTTGACGCCGGCGAGGGACTCTCCGGCGTGCGTGTCGAGGTGTACAAAGACACCCAGGCTCCCGGCGTCGATTCACCGCTCGCCTTCGCCAACACCGACACGAATGGCCGCTACCTCTTCGATTACCTGCTCGCGGGCAATTACATCGTTCACATCCCGAAATCCCAATTCCTCACCAACAAGCCGCTCTTCCAGCGCATCTCCATCAATGAAGGTCTCTCCGGGGACGACGATGTGGGCGAGGACGGCATCAACGTGGCCGATCCTTCTGTCACTGGCATCTCCTCGCTGCCCGTCTCCATCTACCCAGGCTCCGCGCCCACCGGCGACACCGGCGAGTCCGGTAATGACTCAGCCTCCGATGATCAAAACGACGCTGCTGTTGACCTCACCATCGACTTCGGCTTCCAGACACCTGTCGGCATTGGAAACCTCGTCTTCAGCGATCTGAATGGAAACGGCGTGATGGACAGCAACGAGGGCGTCGATGGCGTCACCGTCGAGCTCTACCGCTCCACGCAGACTCCCGGCCAGGCCGTGCCTCTCTTCTCGGACATCACCTCCGGTGGCGGCCGTTACTTCTTCGGCAATCTCTCCGCCGGCGATTACATCGTTCACATTTCCTCGGCCAATTTTGCTCCCGGTGGGCCGCTGGCAGGCCTGCAGTCTGTCTCCGGCGTGTCAGCCACTTCCAACGGCATCGACGACAACACGGCGAGCAACGACAACGGCATCGACGAGGCCGCTCCGCATCTCAACGGCGTCAGTTCCGCCGTCGTGGCCCTCACCGTGGACGGCGAACCGAAGGAAAACGGCGGCGAGACCGGCACGGACAAGGACATGGACTCCTTTGACGATGACAACTACGACCTCACCATCGACTTCGGCTTCTCTCCGGCCAATCCGAACGGCGTCGGCATCGGCAACCTCGTGTGGCGTGACCTCGATGGAGACGAGGTCTATGACAGCGGCGAAGGCGTCGATGGCGTGAAGGTGCGTCTCTTCCTCAGCACTGCCGACCCACGCACCGGCGCTCCGCTGGCGGAGGCCACCACCGCGAATGGCGGCGTGTACTACTTCAGCAACCTCGTCGCTGGCGAATACATCGTCTTCATCCCCGCCTCCGAGTTCCAGGCTGGCAAACCGCTTGCCGGATGGACCTCCCTCGCCGGTGGCGGTGCCGATGACGGCGTGGATGACAATGTGTATGGCAGTGACAACGGCATCGACGACCTCAATCCGGATGTGAACGGCATCATGACCCAGGTCATCACGCTCGATCCTGACAGCGAGCCGGTGAACTCCTTCTCAGAAACCGGTGCTTTCGCCTACTACGACGATTTCAACGACAACAACGCGGACCTCACCATCGACTTCGGATTCTATCGCTCCGTCTCCGTGGGCAATGTCATCTTCAAGGACGCCAACT
The DNA here is from genome assembly GCA_046316935.1 of Prosthecobacter sp. GTDB lineage: Bacteria > Verrucomicrobiota > Verrucomicrobiia > Verrucomicrobiales > Verrucomicrobiaceae > Prosthecobacter. Next base: position 8,156 of record JBKCXA010000795.1, on the reverse strand, counting down.
ACAACGGCATCTTCGACGCAGGCGAAGGGGTGAACGAACCTGTCACCCTCGAACTCTACCGGGCGCAGGATGTCATCCCCTTTGATCCGCCCTGGCGCACCACCACCACGAGCGAGGGAGGCAGCTACCTCTTCACGGGGCTCACGCCGGGCAGTTACTACATCCGCGTGGCGCCGGAGAATTTCCTCTTCGGCATGCCTCTGCACAACCACGCCAGCGTCCGCGGCATGCAGACGGGTGATGACAACCTCGGTGAGGATGGCATCGACCATGGCAACCCGGCCTCCGACGGCATCCGCTCGGATGTCTTTACACTCTCCGCCATCACCGCGCCGTCCGGCACGCTGGAGCCCGGCTTCCAGGGCACCTCGGATGACCTCAACGACAACGCCGTCGATCTCACGCGTGACTTCGGCTTCGTGCCACAGGTCACCATCGGCAACCTCGTCTTCAACGACTCGAACAACGACGGCATCTTTGATCCCAACACCGAGTCCGGCGTCGGCGGCGTCACGGTGGAGCTTTGGACCAATGCCGCGAATGCCACCTCTCCGGCGGCCACCACCATGACGCTCTTCAATGGCAGCTACAGCTTCTCCGTGGCGCCGGGCGGTTACTACATCCGCATCCCCGCCTCCGAGTTCGCCTCCGGCATGCCGCTGGCTGACACGGTGCCGTCGCAGCCCGAAAACAGCACGCTGCCAGAAAACACCAACGGCGATGATCACACCGGCCAGGATGGCTACACCACAGGCAGCGTGCTCACTGATGGTGCCCGCACGCCGCTCTTCACCGTGCTGAAGGACAGCGCCCCTCTCGAATCCGGCGGCGAGCTCGGCTACCTCTCTGAGTCCGATGACTTCGATGATGCGAATGGCGATCTCACCGTGGACCTCGGCTTCTCGCCGAAACCGCTCGCCGTGGGCAATCTGGTCTTCCGTGACCTCGACGGTGATGGCAAATACAGCTCCACAGACTTCGGCGTGCCCGGCGTGATCGTGAAGATGTATGAATTCGGCGATGATCCAAACAACGCCAGCACCCTGCCGGTGGCCCAGGCCGTCACCGGGGTGGATGGCTCCTACCTCATCCGCGTTTACCAGGCTGGAAATTACTTCCTCCACATTCCGAAGAGCGAGTTTGCCTCTGGCAAGCTGCTCGCCGGCACCACCCCGCTGACCTCGCCGGGCTCCGATGACGGCGTCGATGACTCCTTCGGTCAAAACGCCCTCGCCACCGCCAGCCCGGCCACCACCGGCGTGTCCACCACGACCTTCCTGCTCGATTACGGCACCGAGCCCACCACCACCGAGTCCGGCTTCCTCGGCACCAGTGATGACAGCGTGGATGCCGACACGGATCTCACCATCGACTTCGGCTTCTCCGGTGGCGGCACGCTCCAGCTCATGACCATCGGCAATCTCGTCTTCAACGATGCGAACCATAACCTCGTGGCCGATGCTGGCGAAGGCGTGCCGAATGTCTGGATGCTCCTCCACCTCAATCAGGAGTTCCCGAACGGCAACGTCACCTACATCCGCTCCACCTACACGGATGCGAACGGTCGCTATATCTTCAACAACCTCAACCCCGGTGAGTATGTCGTCCACGTCGCCGCGGATAATTTCAAGGCCTCCGCCCCGCACATGAGCGGCGCTCCCGGCCCGCTCTATCGCAAGCTGTCTCTCCGCAGCGCCAAGCCGGGGGATGACAACGTGGGTGAGGACGGCATGGACGATGAGCAGCCTGAGCTCCGCGGCATCAGCTCCGGCATTGTGACGCTTGCCACCGGTAGCGCACCAGTCGGCGCGGCGGAGTCCGGCTTCCAAGGCAGCAGCGACAACGCCAGCGGGGACAACATGACCGATCTCACCATCGACTTTGGCTTCGACACCCGCATCGGCGGTGGCAATCTCGTCTTCCGTGACAACAACGCCGACGGCAAATTTGCCGCCGGCACAGACACCCCGCTTTCCGGAGTGCTCGTCCAGCTCCGCCATGTGGATACCACCACCGGCATCGAGACGGTCATCTCGAAATCTTGGTCCGGCACGGACGGCTCCTACCTCGTCGTCGGCCCGCCAGCCGTCGGCACGCAGAAATACTACATCCACATTCCTGCCAGCCAGTTCGCCGCAGGTGGTCCGCTCGAATTCCTCGTCCCCACCAGCCTCACGACCTTTGGTGACGACGACAATCAGAACCAGAACCTCCTTCCCTCTGCCAATCCCGAGGTGGCTGGTGCCTCCACCGAGATCAGCAATGGGGACATCCTGCCCGGAGAGATGCCCACCGATGCCAACAACGAGGAAACCGGCTTCAACAAGACCTCGGACAATGATGACGATGCCAACATCGACCTCACCATCGACCTCGGCCTCAAGCCGAAGGCCATGATGGTGGGCAACCTCGTCTTCCGTGATGTGAACGGAAACAACATCTTCGATCCCGGCATCGACATGCCGATGTCCGGTGTGGCGGTTCGCCTCTTCCAGGCCAGCCAGCCCATCACCGCCCAGCCGGTCTCCGAGACCATCACGGGTCCTAATGGCACCTACACGCTGTATGCCACCGCGGCCGCCGCCTACTACGTTCACATTCCCGGTGCCATGTTCCAGCCGGGTGCACCGCTCGCGGGCCTGACCTCCATCACTGGCAATGGTGGACCCGTTTCCAATGCGAACACCCTTCTCGATGACCTCTATGACGAGAATGGCATCGACAATTCCAACCTCGCCCAGGACGGCATCCGCACTGGCAACTTCAACCTCGCCTATGGCACCATGCCGCTGAACACCACCAGCACGCAGACCTTCGGTGAGAACGGCTACGAATCGCAGATGGATGACCTCGCGGATGCCTCCGGCCTCATGACCATCGACTTCGGCTTCAAGCTGCTCAATGCCCCGCCGCTCTCCAATGCCGTGAGCAATGACCTGTCCGCCGCCGGAGCCGCCGCGTCCGCATCACCCGCCAACACCTTTGCCGCCTGGAACACACAGAACCTCGATCCGCTCGCTGATGCCGACTCCGACGGCCTCTCGAACCTCCTCGAGTATGCGCTCGGCACACCGGCCGCCCACGGGCATCATGCCAGCCGCTTCCAGCTCGTGCAAAACAGCACCACCGGCCTCATCGACGCCGTCTTCAGCCGTGCCACCTCCACGCTCGCCGATGTCCGCTACAGCCTCGAAACCTCCAGCGACCTCCAAACCTGGAAGACGCTCAGCACCACACCGCGCCTCACACAGGTGAACGGCCTCACCCAGTCCACCACGCCGGCCATTGATCAAAAGGACGCCGCAGGCTTCATCCGTCTCAAAGTTGTCCTCGATGCCGATTTGAATGGCACACCTGAGGCCATCACCACCTCCGCCATCCATGCCTGGAGCCGTCTGCAAGCCCTGCCCGGCCGCCAGACACTTTCCATGCCGCTCATGCGCCCCGCCATCTTCCGCGGAGCCGTGCAGACCGTGAATGACCGCACACTCGTCATCCTGAATGGCACCACCTCCATTCACAACAGCTTCACCGCCGGCGAAAAATACTTCGTCGAAGTGCTCAGCGGCCCGCTCGCAGGCCGTGTGCTGGATGTGGAGACATCTGAGTCCACCGGCAACACGCTCACGCTTGCCTCCACCGCCGATGCACGTCTGGCCGGAGCACGCGTCGCCATCCGTCCGCACCATACACTCGCCACGCTCATCCCCGCGGATTCGCTCTGCGGTGCCGCGGAGTCCGGGTCTGCGGATCGCGTCATGTTCTTCGACAACACCGTGAACGCCTTCCGCGTCTTCTGGATCAAGAGTGACGGCACCTCCCTGCAATGGGTGCGTGAAGGAGATGCCACACTCAGCGATGCCAGCCGCCGTGTCGTGCGCCCGCAGGAAGGCATGCTGCTCCAAATCAGGAACCAAGCCTCCACCATCACCCTGTTTGGCGAGCTGCGTCTCACACCGGAGACGCCTGGCAGCAGCACCCAGTTCCGCGACACCGGCTCCGCCCTGCCGCAGGCACCTTCCACCCTTGAAGCACGTCCCGGCTCCAAGCTCCGCCTCTGGAGTGGCGATGCCGATCCTGCCACCGGCACCTACTTCAACTACCAGCTCGACCCTGCCGCTCATTGGATCGACGCCCGCACGAACCTCGATGTCTCCGCTCAGAAGCTCCTGCAGCCCTTCCGAGCCCACTTCTTCACACCCGCGAACTGATCCATCGTCATGAACGCGATCCTTCAGAAGCTTCAGCCCCTTCTCGAGCAGCTCCAGCCATGGATGGAAAAGCTGCAACCGTGGCTCGACACGCATCTGCCGCAGATCTCCACCCAGGCCCTGCTCGTCTGGCTCGGTCTCGCCATGTTGAATGTCGCCTTTGGAGCCTCCCGCTCCTGGCTCGCCATGCTGCGCATGATCACCCCCGTGGCCTTTGCCCTGAGCTGCGCTTGGTTCTGGGGCCGCTTTGGCACCCGCGTCTTCCAGCACACCTGGTTCGCCGCCGGCCTCGGTACATTCGTGCTCGGAGTGCTCGTGATGTTCCTCGGTCTTTTCACGCGCCGCATCGCCCGCTGGAGCCTCTTCTCGTTGCTCACCTCGCCTATCTTGTGGCCTTTCCAGCTCACCTCAGCCCTCAGCGAGATCGTCCGCTTCCTCGGCCTGCTGCCCGCCATCTCCACCCCGGAAAAAATCTTGCCTGATGAAGCTCCGCCGCGTGAGCTCAATCCCCTCGAAACGCCTGCTGGAGCCTACGACCCCGCGTTCTCACAAAACGCCCCGCCACCCTTCACCGCTCCGCCACGCAATGCCGATCCCGCCATTCGACAGGCCGCCGTCAGCATCGAGGAGGGCATCCAGCAGTTCTCCGCGCCGCTCGTTTTCGAGTTCGTCAAGGCCGCCGACTTCTCCCACCTCGATCTCAAATTCTACGACCAGACACGCGCAAAGCTCGAAACGCATCTCTTCACCCATCTCTACGACATCGAGATCACCAGCATGCGCAGCATCATGGTGAAACCCGTCTTCATCCGCGCCCTGCGCAGCCCCGATCACTGTGTCAGTGCCGCCTTCTACCATCTGAAAGGCGCCTGGTGGCTCCGCCTGATGGGCCTCTTCAGCTCCACCATGCGCCGCATGCTCAACAGCAAGACCTACGACTTCGAGACCGAGTTCGAGGACGGCTCCTTCGTCATCACCTCCAACGCGGAAGCCATCACCAATTTCAATTATCCCGCGCATCTGAACTCCGAGTGCTTCCCCGGCCGTTCGCTCGAAGAGATAGGCCATCTTCATTATCAACGTCTCGCCGCCCACGGCACCGCCCGCCACACGGTTCCGCTCAGAATCCACAGCGTCCAGGCCGCTCTCGACATGCAGCAGCGCCTCCAACACGCCAAAACCGCCTCCAGAGGCCCCCAGGGCCTCTCGCGAGAAGAATTCCGCCGTGCGTCCGGCGATGCCTCCGCCCAAACCGATGCCGTTTACGACGAATGGCAGCACCTCCGCGCCAGCAAAGCCTCCTCATCATAGCATCCTCCTCCTTCTCGTCCTCCTACTCCTCCTCCCCCGAGAGGAAGAGGCGGAGTAAGAGGAAGAGAAGGATCACCTGCGGTGGGCTCTGCCTGCCGCTAACCCGCCACCACCTCCATGCTCTTCAAAAATCTCCGCCAGGACCTCCGCATCGCCGATCTCTCCGTCGAGGCCACCAGCGCCCAGCGCACGGCTGACAAAGCTCACGGCCGCCTCGAACGTCTCGACGACCGCCTCTGCCATCTCGCCATGGTCACCGAAGCGCTCTGGCGTCTGCTCAAAAGCAAAACTGGCTGGACCGATGACATGCTCATCCAGGAACTCCAGCAGCTCGATGCTGAGGATGGCACCATCGACCAGCGCCGCACCCCGCGAGCCATCAAATGCCCCGCCTGCCAGCGAAACCTTCCTGCCGATGGCCGCGATTGCATCTACTGCGGCACGCCACCGGCGCTCACCACGCCCTTCAGCAAGGCGTGGTAGCCTTCACAGCACTCAACCAATGTGCGCCGCATAGGCCGCGGCATTCATGAGCTGCTCGAGCTCCGCCGTGTTCGACGGCTTGATCTTGAAGATGTGGCCGGCGGCATAGGGATCGGTGTTGATGAGGCCGGGCTCGCCTTGCAGCGCCTCGTTCACCGCCACGATCTCGCCGCTTACCGGCGCGTAAATGTCGCTCGCCGCCTTCACGGACTCGATCACGCAGACCTGCTGGCCCGCGGTGACCACCGTGCCGACCTTTGGGAGATCGACGAAGACCACATCGGTCAGCTCGGCCTGCGCATGATCCGTGATGCCCACGGGGGCCGGATCTTGTGTGGGGTCGATCCATTCATGGGAGTCACGGTAGCGGAGATTTTCGGGGATGTTGCTCATAGTTGGGGAGGTAGATGGAAAATCAGTCACAGTAGCCCTGCTCGGCCCAGTGGCGGACCGTGCCAGGATGCAGATCAAAGCCGTTCGGCCACGTCAGCACGCCGTGATCGAGATAGACCTGATGGAAGTAATGCTCATCCGCCAGCGGGCGGGACATGATGCCGCGCTTTGAGGAGCGAATCCATTTCGCAAAGTCCAGCTCGGCCATGAAATCATCCTTGAAGCGCAGGCAGAGCCGGAAGCCATCGAGCACTCTCGCGCTTTTCAGGTGGTAGTGGCGGATGTCGGTGATCACCCGGCCTGTCTCATAGGTTGCCGTCACCTGCGCAGGCTTGCGGCGGGCAGGGCGGGGAGCTGTGACAAGGGCTTGCATGGTGTTTCAGGGCGGCGGGATTGGATTCAAGGCTCGCTCATCCTGGGCAAGTTTCCAGTTTTCTTCCAGAGCCGCGCGATTGCTGGCCGCCCAAGCCCGGATCAGGCGCATGCAGGAGGATGGCAGACTTCCTTCCAGCACTTTTCCGGTGCGGATGCACACGCTGGCCTCGTCCTGGCCGTGGCAGGCATGAAAGTGGGGCGGTGGATGCTCGCGATGCCCGAAGTACATCGTGATGCGAATCCCGCTGAATCGACAAATCTCCGGCATGCCTCATCCCTTTCTCCAAAACGGCTTCTTCACGATTTCAGCCGGGAAATGGCGGCCGCGCACCTCGATTTCAATTGTGGTGCCCAGCGTGGCGATGCTGGAGGGCAGGTAGGCCATGCCGATGCCGGCGCTCAGGGAGGGAGATTGCGTGCCGCTGCACACCTCGCCCACCACCTGGCCGCCATGCAGCACGGGATAGTGCGGACGCGGCGGTGGCGCGGCGCCGGTCAGGCGAAACGCGGCCAGCTTGTCCGGCATGCCATGGGCTTTTTGCGACGCGAGAGCCTCGCGGCCGGTGAAATCGCCTTTGTCCATCGCCACGAAGAAACCGAGGCCAGCCTGCAGCGGCGTGCGGTCCTCTCCGAGGTCATTTCCATAGAGTGGATAACCCATTTCGAGGCGCAGCGTGTCACGAGCCCCGAGGCCGCAGGGCACGCCGCCCTCGGCTTTGACCGCATCCACGATGCTGCGGAACCACGAAACGGATTTTTCGGCGGGAACGAAAAATTCAAAACCATCCTCACCCGTGTAGCCGGTGCCGCAGAGCCACATCGGGCCGTTTGCGCTCATCGTGATGAGGATCGTGTTCTTTTCCGGATACGGGGCGCTGCTTTCAAACAACCGTTGAAACACTTCGCGACTGCGCGGTCCCTGCACGGCGAGGCCCGCGGTGAAGTCGCTGGCGTTTGCCATCATCACGTCATCCTCCTCGGTGAGCTGCTTTTCGAGGTGCGCCCAGTCCGCGTCGATGCGGGAGGCGTTCACGACGAGGAAGAACTCCTTCTCGCTCGTGCGGTAGGCGATGAGATCATCCACCACGCCACCTTTTTCATTCAGCAGCAGCGTGTACTGGCCCTGGCCGGGGGCGAGCTTTGACACATCGTTGGTCAGCGTGCGGTTCAGGAAAGCCTCCGCGCCTTTTCCGCTCACGAGGAACTGGCCCATGTGCGAGATGTCGAACACGCCCGCCGCATTTCGCACCGCCTTGTGCTCCTCCACGAGGCCTGAATACTGATCCGGCATCTCCCAGCCCGCGATCGGCTCCATGCGGACTCAGAGTTCAAGATGAACATCATGAAGAGGCGTTCGTCGGAGGTTTGCGGAGTCAGTCACAG
>JBKCXA010000794.1:0-5443 GCA_046316935.1 Prosthecobacter sp. | reverse complement strand
GCACCACGATGGGCTTCGACCACGTCGCGTAAATCATGCGGTCCTGCGGATAGCCGGGCGTCTTGCTGCCACGCGGGATGGCGATAGCATGACGCGGCTGCGTGAGCGCGGTGAGCAAATGATCGGTCGTGGAGCCGCCGCCGTTTTCGCGCACGTCGATGATGAGGCCGTCTTTGCCCGCACCGGCATGATAAAGCTCCTCTTGGAACTTTTGGAAGCTCGCGTCGTCCATCGCGCTGATGTGCAAGTAGCCGAGCGTGCCGCCGGAGGCCTTTTCGACGGCCGCGCGGTTGCCATCGATCCATTCATCGTAAAGCAGGTGACGCGCGGTGAGGTAACTGATCGGGCGCAGCGTGACATCGCGGGTCTTGTCACCGTTTTTCACGGTCAGCACGATGTCGCGCTCCATCGGGCCGTTGAGCACGAGGCTGGCATCCATGCCAGGTGTCACATCCTTGCCATCCACCTTCAAAACGATCTCGCCAGCCTCCACACGGCTCTCTTTGCGACTCGCAGGCGATTTGGCGATCACATCCCGCACCTTCCAGCCAGGTCCGGCAAAGCTCGTGTCAAAGCGCAGCCCGAGATGCGCCGTTTCCTCCGTCCAGCCGCTCGTGCCGCTGGAGCTTATACCAATGCTGAAGCCTAGGTGCGATCCATTCAACTCACCGAGCATGAGCGATACACACTCCGCCGCGCCTTTCATGTCTGGGGCCTCGGCGGCCATGTCGCGATACTTCGCACGCACCGCGTTCCAGTCGCGATTGCCGTGGCGTTCATCGTAATAGAGATCGCGCATGACCTGCCAGCACATGTCGAAGACCGCGCGTTGCTTCTCAGCACGTGAGTAGGCCTGCTGGGCTTTGAACGGCATCGTCTTCGGCTCACCGCCCTTGCCGGAAAGCGTCGTCGGTTTGCCATCGAGCAGGCCGGTGAGCTGATCGCCTTCCTTGAGCCACACAGCATTCGTCAAAACCGCGGTGCTGAACGTCTTGGGCTTCACGTCATCGGGAAATTCGATGCTCATCGTCTTTTTGCTCTCCTCGTAGCGCGATTGGAAGACGAGCTTCTTCGAGTCCGGCGACCATACGAGCGAATACTCCGCTGTGTTGGGCATCTTCACGCGCTGCACGCGGTCGTGCAGGCCATCAAAGTCGATTTTTAGCGGCTCGGGGTTCGTCTCCTCTTTTTTCACTTCCTCCTTCTTTGCGGCTTCTTCCGCTTTTTTAGGCTCCGCGGCCTTTTTGGGTTCGTCCGCCTTTTTCGGCTCCTCGGGCTTCTTGGCAGGTTCGGCGGGCTTGTCGGCTTTGGGCTCTTCCTTCTTCGGCTCTGGCTTTTGGGCCTTGGTGATCTTTTCGCGAGCTTTGGACAGCGTGCGCTCGCGTTTCGTCTTTTCATCTTCCTCGGCGAGCAGATGCACGTAAAACACATCCTGCTCGTCGATCTCCCGCGTGCCGGTCCAGGCGAGCATCTTGCCATCGGGCGACCAATGCGGCCACGTATCGTCATCGGGATGCTGCGACACGTTGAAGGCCGGTTTCGAGCCGTCCACGGGCATCAGCCAGATGTCGTCGTTGAACCACTCATCCTCTTTTGAATACGCCAGCCACGTTCCATCGGGCGAAAACTCAAACGCAGGCTCGTTCCACGATTCGATGAGCCGTTTCCCGTTCTTCCCATCCGCATCGGCGAGCATCAAATCGCCCCGCTCGCGCAGCCAGGCGAGCTTTGTGCCATCGGGCGTGAATCTCGGGCTCGAATCGGCCTCGGGATCATTCGTCAGCTTCGCGAGCGTGAAGCCCGTGCTCTCAAACCAGGCCTTTTTGGCATCTGCGGGCACCGCTTTCCACAAATCCGTCTGCCCGCCGGCATCGCTGACAAACACGAGCGACTTCGCGTCCGGCGCAAACAGCACGCCACGCTCCTCCTCGGCCGTTTGCGTCACGCGACGCGGCTCTTTGAGTTCTGTGTCCATCACCCACACATCGCCACCAGCGATGAAGGCCATCTGCAAGCCATCCGGCGTGAAGTGAATGTCCGTCGCCTTGTCGAGCACGACGCGCGTGATGTCCGGCACGGCATCGGTGACAGCGTCGATGGCGATCTTCGCGGGTTCCTTGTCGCCGGGATGCCAGGAGTAGAGATCAAAGCGCACTCGGAAGACCAGCGTCTTGCCATCGCGCGAGATCGCGGGGAAAACGACGAGATCGTCTTTGAAGTTCGTGATCGCCACGTGCTTGCCACTCGCCAGATCGTGCTGCCAGAGGTTGCCATTGCGCACGAAGTAGAAACCCTTGCCATCCGGCTTCCAAAGCGGCCAGCGGTTCTCGTTTTCATCGCTGATGACCTGCTTGAAGCTGCCATCCCCACGATTGAAGAGCCAGATCTGCCCGGCACGCGAGCCCTTGAAGCCCTGCCGCCACCACGACTCCGACCCTTCGCGCATGAAGAGCACCTTCTGACCATCCGGCGAGATCACACCGTCGAAGCCATAGTCATCAAACAGCACGTTCTCGGCCTTCCGCTCGTTCGCATCAATGATGGCGAGGCGTCCGGCACGCGTCTCGCGCATCCATGAGAAATCGCGACCAAGCCCAACGAGCAGCCCTTTGCCATCCGGCGTCCACTCGCGCAGATCGCAGCCATCGGTGTGGAAGGTGAGTTGCTTCGACTCGCCACCACTCGCAGGCATCGAGTAGAGCAGCTTGAAGCCCTCGCGCTCGCTGTTGAAGGCGATTTGTTTTCCATTCGGCGAAAACGCCGCGCCGGAATCGAGTGCCGGATGCGTCGTGAGCCGCGTGGCGCGTCCGCCCTTTGTCGGAACCGTCCAAAGATCCCCCTGCCACTCAAACGCGACCGTTTTGCCATCCGGCGAGAGCGCTGGCTCGTGCACGAGGCGTATGGGCTCGGCGAAACTGATGGCTGGAAGGAGGAGAAAAAGGGCGGTTCTCATGTCGAGACCAGTCAAACGCATCTCCAGCGCACGACATTAGCGGCGAATCGGTTTCCGAGAAACGATCTCCAAACCTCGTCCGATTGGCGAAATTTGAAGTGGAGCCAACAGTCGGAATTGAACCGACGACCGGCGGTTTACAAAGCCGCTGGCTTCATTGATATTGCTTGGCTCATTGATCCAATCCGCTTGCAATCCGCTTATTGCGCTTGATTTCCGCCCGTTTCCTCGTGATGCTCTGACATGCGCACGAAACGACAGGGCAGACGGAAACCCATCAAGCAGCACTCCATCGGGGGCGTGACGGTGACGATCCAGAAATGCGGGAAGCCAGGTTATCAGGCCGTTGTCGTGCTGCGGAAAGATGGCCGCCGGAAGGATGAGCGGTATTGCCGCACGCTGGCGGAGGCCAAGACGAAGTTTGAGGAGTGGGCTACCGATGTCGGCAACACCGGGGCGCAGGCTGCTGTGGAGGTCACGGACGCGGACAAGCGCATGCTCCTCGAATGGAAGGAGAAGCTGGCGGTGCATGGCAAAAGGCCGGTGGATGCCTTCACACATTACCTCGCCCATCTGGAGCGGTGCAAGACGAGCATCACCGTCGCGGCGCTGTGTAACAAGTTTCAGGCCCTCAAGACGAAGGAGAACAAAAGCCGCCGCTACCTCGATGACCTGCATTACCGGCTGGGCATTCTGGCCGGGGAGTTTGGCGGGCGGATCGCGGCGGATGTGTCCACGGATGACGTATCGGCATGGCTGGCCGGGATGAACGCGGCCCCGCAGACGGTGAAGAACTACCGCACGATTGCGCGGAGTCTGTTCTCCTATGCGGTGACGTTGAAGGCATGCGCGGAAAACCCGGTGGACCGGGCATTCATGCCATCGAAGGCGGAAACAGAGGTGGGAATCCTCACAGTGGCACAGGCCGCCGCGCTGCTGAAAGCCGCGCATGACCGGCCGGAAATCCTGCCCGCCATCGCCATCGGGCTTTTCGGTGGCGTGCGTGACGCGGAGATTCACCGACTCGACTGGAGCGAGGTCGGTTTCGAGTCCGGCTTCATCACCATCAAGCCGACGAAGGCAAAGAAGAAGGCCCGGCGCTTGATCGAGCTGCGGCCCGCGCTCCGCGCATGGCTGGAGCCGCTGCGGCAGATTTCCGGCCCTGTGTGGCCTGCTGGCGAGCGTGGGCGCATCCTGCATGAAGCCGCCCGCGAGGCCGCAGGCATCACGCCATGGCCTCACAATGCGCTGCGGCATAGCTTCGCCTCCTACGCACTGGCAAAGTGGCAGAACGCCGCCGCGCTGGCGCTGGAGATGGGAAACAGCGCCCCGGTGCTGATGGAGCACTACCGCGAGATCGTGATGCCGAAGGATGCGGAAGCCTTCTGGAGCCTGACACCGGATGCCGTGTTGCATGCGAAGAACGTCATCACTCCGACGAAAGCAAAGGCGGCGAAGTCGATGCCGCGCAAAACCTCGAAAGCTGCATGACGGGGGGAGGGGGATGCGAAGCAGGTTTGCCCATGATCCTTTAGATCCATTCGGACCTGAGAAATTTTATCCCATTAGCCGACGATGAAGCCACGCCGAACAGCCAAACGAACGGACGAAAGCCCTGAAAACGTCGTGGCACGTTTGGCGAAAAAACTCCCGGAGGGCTATGAGATCGTCAACATGGCGGACGCCATCCGTTTCGATTCACCTGAGCCAAAGCAGGAACAGCAGCCACCGCCACCGCCGAAAGGAAGCCGCGTTGTCTTTGAAAAAGATCGTCTATGGGATGACGACGATGTAGAGGAACGCAAAGCAAGGCTCTCCAAGCCTCTACCTTTTCCACACATACCCGGCTCGATGTGGCCGTGGCAGCTTTCAATGGATCAAGTCGAAGCTTTTGCTGAGCGATTTGGGAATGAATGGCACCAGCTCACGAACACAGCACTTCACGCCAAAGATACGACAACTAAAGACGCTGCGGGCAGGGCGGTGGCGAACATCGTTTCCGAAGTGCTCAAAGCGTGGCCTGAAACCAAAGAGCTTCAAGCCGAGTTGGTTTCAGAAACGATTCGTCGAATCAAAAGTGACAACGAAGGATTCAAGCGACGGTGGCACAAGGAGCTACACATCAAAGGCGTTGCCAAAAAGCGGACGAAGAAGGGTGACAAGCAGCTCCAGGGATTTGTCAGCAACGCAGAAATGCGTCTGGGAATGCTGGAGCGTGAGGTGATTGATTATGTCTTTGCGGTTCTGGGGAAGTATTCCAGCGAACCTTTCATTGCATCGTGGAATGAAGCTGTGGTGCTCATGGCTTGGATGATGGACATTCCAGGTGTGGAGGCAATTCTCCGGGTGGTTCAGGAAGATCGTCTCACGACATGGGAAGCACAAAGCCGCATCCAGAAAATCATCGGCAAGGCCAAGGCCGGAGATGTGGAGGATTACTTTCGGAAGGTCTTCCGTCCTGCTCTTGAAAACGGATTCTGGCACAAATGG
>JBKCXA010000793.1:0-12443 GCA_046316935.1 Prosthecobacter sp. | reverse complement strand
GGATCGAGGCGCTCGAGGCTGGCGAAGCTGCCTTCCTCGGTGATGAGGTTCGTTTTGACGGTGATGCCGTTGAAGAGCGTGGCGACATCGACGTCCTTGCGCGGGATGTATTTGTCCGGCAGCGGCGGCAGCACTTCTTTGACGACTTCGACCTCTTTGATGACCTCCTTTGTCACCGGAACCTCTTTGACGATCTCCTTCGGCACCTCGCGGGTGATGATGCGCTCCTTCGTGCTGCGGGCGGATTCGACGATCTGCTGAATGCCGCGTTTGATCTTCCCGGCAAAGGGCGTGAACGGCAGCAGCAGGGCCACGAGCAGCACCGAGAAGAAGAGAAGCTTCGTCACGGTGGCGATGCACCCGCCGCGAGGTTTTGCAGCCGGTTGAAAAGCAGACTCGGTGGGCGTGGGGGAGTTTTCCGGGGGCATGCAGACAACGTTCAACGTTCAACGCGGAACGTTCAACATCGAAGTGCTCACCCTTCCTCCAGCTTCCCGTCTTTGAGAAGAAGACGCCGATCCCCGCGGGTGGCGAGCTGGCGGTCGTGGGTGACGACGATGAGGGTTTTTTTGGCCTCATCGACGACCTGCATGAGCATGTCGATGACGCCGGTTCCCGTGCTGGCGTCGAGATTCCCTGTGGGCTCGTCCGCGTAGATGATGCCGGGGTCGTTGATGAGGGCTCGGGCGATGGCCACGCGCTGCTGCTCGCCGCCGGACAGTTCGGTGGGCAAATGATGGAGACGCTCGGCGAGGCCAACCTTCGAAAGCAGCTCCCGTGCGCGGTCATCCGCCTTCCGTCCGCCGATCATGGCAGGCAGCGCGACGTTTTCGAGCGCCGTGAGCTCGGGCAGGAGAAAGTAATGCTGGAAGACGAAGCTCATCACCTCGTTGCGCATGCGTGCCCGCTCCGAGGCCGGTGAGCGGTAGAGCGAACGCCCATGGACGAGCACATCGCCCGCCGTGGGCTGCTCGAGGCCGCCGAGCACATACAGCAAGGTGGTTTTCCCCGCGCCTGACTGGCCGCAGAGGAAGACTTTCTCACCCGCCTTCACCTCCAGATTCACGCCACGGAGCACCGGCAGGTCATGCCCCGCCAGATGATAGGTGCGATGCACGTCGGTGGCGATGAGGGGCGCGGCGTTTTGGCTCATGGGAGGAAAAAGATGGGCGAGAGTCGGCAGATGGCCGCGTGCGTCAAGACGGGATGCCCGCCAGCGTCCGCTGACTCTCGGCCTCATACATTACGATGGCAGCCGCAGTGGCAAGATTCAGGCTGCGGGTGCCGCCTTCGAGCATGGGAATGCGCAGCCAGCGTTCGTTTTCGAGCAAGGAGGATGGGATGCTGCGTGTCTCCGGTCCGAAGACGAGAAAAACATCCTGTTGGGTCAAATCAGCATCCCAATAGTCCGTTTTACCGCCGCATTCGACGAAGAAGATGGCGCTTGGCGCAGGCATCGAAGACCGAAAGGTCTGCCAGTCGTCGTATTGCCGCACATCGACGTGCTGCCAGTAATCGAGCCCGGTGCGTTTGAGGTATTTATCCTCCAGGCTGAAGCCCAGCGGGTGAATCAAATGCAGCCGCGCCCCGGTGGCGAGGCACAGACGGCCGATGGCACCGGTATTGTGCGGGATCTCCGGCTGGAAAAGCACGACATGCAGCATGACGGCTCAGCCTTTAAAGACGAAGAATTTCCGGCAGAAGAAGTTCACCAGCACGGAGACGACCACGAGAATGCCCTGCGCCACGACGGAGTGGATGCCATATTTGTGAATCAAGAAAGGTCCCGCGGCCAATCCGGCGATGAATCCGATCACGCTCACCAGCATGAAGTAGACAAACTCCTTCACCCAGTGATGCCGTCCCTGCTCAAAGACCCACAGCACGTTCGTGTAGTAGGCAAACAGGCTGCTGAAGACGACCGCGATGCAGTTGTTGTAGGTGGAGTGCAGCGCCCGGATCTCTTTGGGGATGCTGCTGTCGATCGCGGGGAACAGCCACATGGAACCCAGCGTCCAGATCGTCTGATGCACGACCAGCGCCCCCACGCCGCAGATGCCATATTTGATGAACTGGATCATCGGATGCGTATCCCGGGCATGAATGCGGGCCAGGATCGTGCGCCAGTCGTTTTGGGTGAAGAAGCGCCGTGCGCCGGCGATGGTTTGCAGCATTTGTAAATCTACCCGCAAAACAAAAAGCCTGTCCAACGAAGACTTCGCGGGACAGGCGGAAGAACGAGCAAAAGGCGGCTCAATACCGGCGGTAGTTGCCGTAGCGGTCGTAGTAGCCCTGCTGCTGGGAGGAGCGAGCAGGCACCCAGTTGCCATAGCGGTCGTAGTAGCCGGCCTGCTGGGTGCGCTGGTCATAATACCCGCCCTGCTGGGCATTGCGCTGGTCACGCGAGTTGCCGATGGCAGCTCCGCCGACGGCTCCTGCTGCCGCGCCAATCGCCGCGCCTTCCAGGCCGCGACCGCTTTGATTGCCGATGATGCCGCCAGCACCGGCGCCAATGAGGGCGCCGAGCACCGCCCCCTGCTGGGTGCCAGGACTGGCCGCGCAGGAGATCAGGGACGCCGAGGTGAGAACGAGGAGGATGTTTCGTTTCATAGGGAGGGGTAGGTTGTTTGGGAGGCTGGGGTTTTTCAGCCCCGCCTTTGTCGGAGGCTAGGGCACTCGTGTTCATTTGGAAATCAAAAATGAGCTTCCGACCCGTCCCCCCTGCCGTTCGATGCCCCGTGTGCCCTCATCTTGATTCGTCATTTGACGCCCCTCCCCCCCCGCAGTAGAAACGCCGCCTCCGCCCCACCCTCATGCGCACGTCCCTTGCCCTCTTTGCCAGCCTTCTCGTCACGATCACCAGCCTCCGCGCCGAGGTGCTGCCTCTCGATCACGAGTGCGCCGGCCTGGTGAAAAAATACCTCACCGCCGTCGTCGAGCAGGACTGGAAGACCGCCGCGGACATGATCGTGAATGACTCCCTCGAGCGCCGTCAACGTGAGACTGTGAGCATCATCAAATCTGCCCCCACGATGACCGACGAGGCCGCGATGCTCCAAGGCTACAAGGCCAAGGATTACAAGGAGCTCGAAAAAATGACCCCCCAAGAATTCTATGTGGCCGACCGCAATGCCTGGCACGAGAAGCTCAAAATCGCCCCCGAGACGACCAAGCGGAAGCGTGAGACCCTGAAGATCGAAATCCTCTCCGCCGCCTCTGAAAAAGACAAAGGCTACGTCCACGTCGTCGTGCGCACCTCGCAGGAAACCCTCACCGACAAGATCGAGGAGCTCTTCCTTATCTCCTTCGTCCCGAATCCGAAGAATCCGAAAGGCTGGCTGATCTCCCCTGAGATGAAAGACCGCCCCACGATCACCCCCCTGCCCGGCACCGAAGGCGCGAAGAAGTGATTCAGGCACCCGCCTCAATAAGGCAGCGCCTCAATTCATGCTGCCGCACCTTCCCTAGATCACCGCGAGGTATCTGAGACATGCTCAGCACCGCTCGCACCTGCTCAAAGGGTCGCAAATCGCGGTTCA
This sequence comes from Prosthecobacter sp., assembly GCA_046316935.1. Lineage (GTDB taxonomy): Bacteria > Verrucomicrobiota > Verrucomicrobiia > Verrucomicrobiales > Verrucomicrobiaceae > Prosthecobacter. The sequence goes on along the minus strand of JBKCXA010000793.1, from coordinate 8,904 downwards.
GCGCCTCGCATAGCTTGTCGGCCGCCTCATGCGGCATGCCGCTCACCGCCAGCACCAGACGTGCGCCCGCCCGCTCATCCGGCAGATCGCAAATCACCGCATCACCTTCCGCGAGATGCATCTCCAGGCGCAACGCATCCAAACGCGACTGCACCGGCCCCAGCGCCACGAGCTCGCCCAGAATCTTGATGATTCCCGCCTCGCGGCCTGTGAAGCTTAAAAAACACTTCCCGCCCTCGCGGCGCAGCGTCACGCGATCCCGTGTGATCAAGCCCTTTGCGGGATCAATGGCCTCCCAATGCCAGCTGGAGCCTTCTCGGATGGCATATCCCTTGGCCAGCGCCGCGCCGCGGATCGTCAGCACGCCCTCGGCATCCGTCACCGGCTGCCAAATCGGCAGAACTTCCATCTCGCCACCCTCCGGTGGTTCAGAGGCCACCTGGGAAGCCGTCTCCGTCATGCCGTAAGTCGTCCGCACCGCCCAGCCTAGATCTAGTGCCGCTTGCCGGATCTCGTCGCTCAAGGCACCGCCACCGACGAGCACCACACGCAGGCTTTTGGGCGCGGCGAGACCCGCGGCGACAAGATCAAACACCTGAGTCGGCACCAGCGAGGTCAGCGTCGCGCCCGTTTCAGCCACTTTCGCGGCAAACAACCGCGCATCCCATTTTCCGCTCACGGCATCCACCGGCACACCGGCTGCAAACGCCCTCGCCAGGATGCCAAAACCTCCCACATGCCAGCTCGGCAGCGCCAGCAGCCAGCGATCTGCCCTTGTCACCGCGAAATGAGCATTCACCGCGCACGCGGAAGCCTGTAGCGCCGCCTTGGTGAGTGCCACCCACTTGCGCCGCCCTTCCGTGCCGCTGGTTTGAAACAAACACCAGCCCTGCCGCCCGTGCGTGTGATCCATCCATGCCGAGAGACCGTCATCCACCTCGCCCGGAGCACGCGCCACATGCGTCTCCGCGCCCTGCCAAAACGCCGCTGTCAGATACTCATTCATCATTCGCCGAGGATCATGGCAGCCGGAAGGCCCGCGTCATCTGCGAATTTCCCACAGCACGCTTGCCAGAGCGCCCGTTTTCTGGTGCCTTACCACCATGTCATCCCCCGCCCTGCCCTCCGACGATGTCGCCGCCATTGATGAACTCCGCGCCGTTTATGTGAAACTCAGCGATGAACTGAAAAAGGTCATCGTCGGCCAGGACAAAGTCGTCGAGCAGCTCGCCATCTGCCTCTTTGCACGAGGTCACGCCCTGCTCATGGGCGTGCCCGGCCTCGCCAAGACGCTGCTCATCTCCCGCCTCGCGGAAACGATGAGCCTGAGCTTCAGCCGCATTCAGTTCACGCCCGATTTGATGCCCATGGACATCACCGGCACCGATATTTTGCAGGAACTCCCCGGCGGCAAACGCGCCTTCGAATTCGCCAAAGGCCCCGTGTTTGCGAACATCGTCCTCGCCGACGAAATCAACCGCGCTCCCGCCAAAACGCAGGCTGCCATGCTGGAGGCGATGCAAGAGCACAAAGTCACCGTCGCCGGCCGCACCTACACCTTGGACTCACCCTTCTTCGTCCTCGCCACGCAAAACCCCATCGAGCAAGAAGGCACCTACCCGCTCCCCGAGGCCCAGCTCGACCGCTTCATGTTCATGATCGGCGTCGATTATCCGAGTCGTGACGAAGAAATCGCCATCGCCAAAAGCACCACCGGCCAGCGCCTGCCCCAACTCGAGCACATCATGGATGGTGCGAAGGTTCTGGCGTTTCAGGATCTCGTCCGTCGCGTTCCTGTGCCCGATCACATCTACGAATTCGCCGTCGATCTCGCGAGGAAGACTCGTCCTGCGAGCAGTGAAGCTCCGGCATGGCTCAAACCACTCGTGAGCTGGGGCGCCGGTCCTCGTGCCGTGCAGTATTTGATCCTCGGTGCCAAGGCGCGTGCCGCTTTGCATGGCAGCTACATGGTGAGGCTTGAGGATGTGATGGAGGTTGCGGAGCCTGTGCTGAGGCATCGCGTGATGACGACCTTCACCGCCGAAAGCGATGGTGTGACGAGTCGTGATGTGGCGAAGAGGCTCGTCGAAGAGCTGGCGAAGGCGTAGCCGCTTTCATTCGTCCTCGTCCTTCCGCTCCGCATCCAATCTTCCTCCTCCTCTTACTCCTACGCCTCCTCCCCCGTTCGCCGCCCTCAAGTCACACCGCCCTCCGCGAATCCCCCCTCTTCGCCATGCCCTCGGCTCGCCAGTTCGACCACGAAAAGCTCCAGGTTTACCAACTGGAACTCGAATTCATCGCCTGGCTCACCAATCTCTTCGCCGAGGTTCAAGCAGCCAAGGTTCCACGTCTCGCCGAAGTCCTTGATCAGCTCGATCGCGCCAGTCTTTCCGCCCTTCTCAACACCGCCGAGGGTAATGGACGCCGCGCTTCCCAGCAAAGAGTGAAGTTCTTCGATGATGCACGAGGCTCATCCACCGAATGCGCCGCATGCCTCGATGCCCTTGTCGCCAAACGCGCCTGCAAGAAGGAGAGAGTCCTTGAGGGCAAAGACATGCTGCTGAGTATCGTTTCGATTCTGAGCGCCTTGATTTCTCGGTTTGAAAAGCCGCAGAAAACTTCAACACGCTCTCCGGGAGGAGGAGTAAGAGTAGGAGGAAGAGGAGGATTACCCAAGCCATGAACACGAATCGCCAATTCCTCGATCCAGCGGTCCTCAGCCGCCTCATGGCCCTTCCCCTCAACGCCCGCCAAGCGATGCTGGGAAACGTCTCCGGCAAGCACCGCAGCCCTGTCCGCGGCTCCTCGCTCGAATTCGCTCAATACCGCAAATACGTCCCCGGCGACGACACCCGCCGCCTCGACTGGCGAACCTGGGGCCGCAGCGACCGCTTTTACATCAAAGAATTCGAAGCCGATACCAACCTCCGCCTCTGCCTGCTCATCGACACCAGCGGCAGCATGAGCTTCACGCCCGCCGGCAGCACCACGAGCCGCTTTGATTACGCCAAAAAGCTCGCCGGAACGCTCGGCTACCTCGCCGCGCAGCGGGGCGATGCCGTCGGCCTTTGGTCGCTCGCGGAAAAACCCGTCGAAATCCCCGCCAAACGCGGTGCGAGCCATCTCGGCCTTGTTTTGGACCAGATGGGCTCCATCCAGCCCGTCGGCGAAACCACGCTGCTCACCGCCTTGCACGATGCCGCCGAACGCATCCGCCAACGAGCTCTCGTCGTCATTTTCAGCGATCTTTTCGTCCCTCCCGCCGAGCTCAAAACAGCCATCCAGCATCTGCGCTTCCGCAAGCACGACGTCGCCGTCTTCCACCTGCTCGATCAGAAGGAGCTCGACTTCGATTTCGACCGTCCGGCCCGCTTCATCGATCTCGAAGGCGGCGAAGCCCTCCTCGCCGACCCCAGCCTCATCCGCAGCAACTACCGCGAAGCCGTCAAAACCTACCTCCACGACCTCGACGATCTCATCCGCACCACCGCCATCGACTACCACCGCGTGAAACTCAGCGAAAAATACGATGACGTGCTCGCCCGCTTCCTGCTGGGCCGGGTGCAGAAGAAAGGAAGCAGGGCTTGAACCACCACCGAAACTGGTTAGAGACACTCTGCTGTTGCGCCTACCCGCAAGATGCAGGCCCAAGGTCGCAATCGAAGGGGAGCAAGACAGGCTCTCTCTCGCCAAACCACTGCCAATGCCCTCAACCAGCTCCGACCAGCCTGCCGTCCCGACGAAAAGAACCAAGCGGGACACCAATTCTTGGAAATCCATCGTTCAGAAGTATCAGCAACCTTCGATCCCCCGCGCCGTCTGGCAGATCGTGGATACCGTCGTGCCTTATGCGGCAGTTTGGTATCTGCTTTATCTGAGCCTGTCGTGGTCTCTCTGGATCACCGCCGGCCTGGTGGTGCTGGGCGGTCTGCTCGTGGTGCGTCTGTTCATCATTTTCCACGACTGCTGCCATGGCTCGTTCTTCAAATCGAACACCGCCAACAATGTGGTGGGTTTTATCACCGGCATGCTCACGCTCACGCCCTTCCACCACTGGCGCTGGGAGCACAACATCCACCATGCCAGCTCAGGCTCGCTCGACCGCCGTGGCGTGGGTGACATCTGGACGATGACGGTGAAGGAATACCTGGAGGCCTCCCGCTGGAAGCGCTTCTCCTACCGCCTCGTGCGCAATCCGTTTGTGCTGTTTGGCATCGCGCCGGTTTACCTCTTTGTCGTCTGGCAGCGCTTCTCGATGCCGAAGGCCAGCTCACGCGAGCGCTGGTCCGTGCGCTGGATGAACGTGGCCATCTTCCTCATGGCGGCGGCGCTAAGCAGTGTCTTTGGCATCTGGACCTATGTCCTCCTGCATCTGGCCATTACCTTCGTGGCGGGCGGCGTGGGTGTCTGGATGTTCTATGTGCAGCACCAGTTTGAGGATGTGTATTGGGAGTATGACGGTGACTGGGACTACACCGAGGCGGCGCTGAAGGGCAGCTCCTTCTACAAGCTCCCGCGCATCCTGCAGTGGTTCTCCGGCAACATCGGCTACCATCACATCCACCACCTCAGTCCGCGCATCCCGAACTATCACCTGGAGCGCTGCCACAACGCCAACCCGCTGTTCCAGGAAGTGAAGCCGATCACGCTGCTCGAAAGCCTGAAATTGATCAATCTGCGCCTCTGGGATGAGGATGCCCGCAAGCTCGTCGGCTGGGAAGGCCTGGCCACGGCGAGGGCATAAGCTTCAAATCAGAGCCTGGGAGGCGAAAGCCTCCCTTTCTCAGATCACACCCGCTCCGGGACGCAGCCAGTAGAGGACGCTCATGCGCACGGCGATGCCGTTCTCGACCTGCGTGTTGATGAGCGATTTCTCGTAAGCCATGCCGGCATCGGTGATTTCCACCCCGCGGTTCACGGGCCCCGGATGCATGACATGCAGGCCACGCTCGCGGATGATATCGACGCGTTCATTGGTGAGGCCGTAGTGCTTGTGATACTCGGCGGCATTCGGGAAGAAAGGCTCGTCCAGCCGCTCGCTCTGCACACGGAGGAGGTAAACGACATCCGGCTTCCAATCGAGAGCATCACGCCAGTTACCAAACTGTGGGATCTCCGCGGGAACCTCGCGCGGCATCATCGAGCCAGGGGCCAGGTAGGCCACCTGCATGCCGAGGCGGCGGAAGACGAGGCTGGTGCTGCGGGCCACACGAGAGTGCTGGATGTCCCCGACGATGAGGGCGCGGCAGCCGCGTAGGTCTTTGTAGATCTCTTGAAGCGTGAAGGCATCCAGCAGCGCCTGCGTAGGATGCGCATGCCAGCCGTCCCCGGCGTTGATCACGCTGGCGCGAGTGTTTTTGGCGATGAGGCTCGGGATGCCGGCCTGCTTGTGACGCACCACGATGTAGTCCACGCGCATGGCCTCAAGGGTCTCGACCGTGTCGAGCACGCTCTCGCCTTTCACCACGCTGCTCGATTCGATGTCGAAGTGCGTCACGTCCGCGGAGAGACGGCTGGCGGCCACTTCAAAACTCGACCGCGTGCGGGTGGAGGGCTCGTAAAACAGCGTCAGCACCGTCTGGCCTCGCAGCGGCGGCACTTTCTTCACGCTGCGTTTGAAGAGGTCCTTGAAGGACACCGCGTTGCCGAGCACGAACTTGATCTCGTCATCCGTGAGGGAGGCGATGTCGAGGAGGTCTTTGCGAGGCGTGAGAGTCATCGGCTGGAGGGCTGGGTTTCGACGGGGCAGGAGTCGCCGCCGGCATCGACCTCCTCAAAGCGCACCGCCACGCGTTCACCGGGCTGGAGGGACACTTTGAGGGCGGAAAAGTCCGGCTGCACGGGCAGCTCGCGGCCGCAGCGGTCCACCAGCACAGCCAGTTGCACACGGCGGGGGCGGCCAAAGTTGTAAAGCTCGTCGAGGGCGGCACGCACGCTGCGGCCGGTGTAGATCACCTCGTCGCAAAGCACCACGTCGATGCCATCAAGGTCGAAATCGATGTCCGATCCCTCCAGCTTCGGCACCATCTGGAAGGTGCTCAGGTCATCGCGGTATTGCGTGATGTCGATGGTGCCAAAGTGGACTTTCACCTCGCCGGAGGCACTGATCGCGGCAGCCAGACGCTGGGCGAGCGGCACCCCGCGGGTGAAAATGCCCACCAGGGCGATCTCCTTGTCCCCCGCATGCGCTTCGCGAATGCTTTTTGCCAAAGCGGCAATGCTCTCGGCCATTTGGGCTTTCGTGAGCAGGGTGCGTGAGGCTTTGGGCATGGGTTAAAACGTGTGCAGATCGTCCACCGGATAGGCGGCTTGTCAAATGAGGCGATCCTCCATCTCCTTTGTCCTCTTTTACCTCGGTGGAGGCGGTGGTGGCGGGCCGAAACCGGGTCCACCTCGACGTCCGCGAGGCGGCGGTCCCATCCCCGGAGGACCAAACCCAAAACCACCCGGCCCGCGAGGCGGCCCACGACGCTCGAAACTGCTGTCCGCCTTCCCCGCAAACTGCCGCGGGATGTAGGGATAGTGATCCGTGAGCACATAGTAGTAGGTGCCCTTCGGGAACTCCGGCGTCACGCCTTGGCGGCCGTTGCTCGCATCGAGATCCCCCTGCCCTTCCACCCATTCATAGTCCTGCACAAACGAGCCATCGTAGTTTCCACCAGGCCCGCCATCCGCCGGACGTGCTCCTTTTTTCACGCGATAGCCAGACTTCATGCTCCGCAGCGGGCTGGAGGCATCATCGGCTTTTTCATGCGCCAGCGGTCCATAGATGGGAAAGCCATCCGCCGCCCAGCCGAGCAGCGTCATGCGGTTTTCACCCTTCGAGCGCAGCTTCAGCATGCCATGGGGGATGCCGTGATAATGATAGGCACCATTCGGCTGCACATGCGCATTGCTCTCATCGAGGCCGAGATCAATCGCTCCGCTCTGCGGCTCGTATTGCCAGCCGCTGTTCGGATCACCGCGCCACCATTCCGCTGCAAAGGGATCAAATACCACGCCATTCACCGCCACGCCGAACGGCTGCATGCGAAAGGGCACCGGCTGCGCTAGCTTCTCCGGTTTCAGCGGCACGGTGAAGTTATGATCCTGCGCCCGGATCGTGTTCGGGTTGTGCGCATTGGGAAAGCGGCCCGGCGCATGGTCCGGCAGGCCGTTGGAGCGAATGCGGCGCTTTTCGCCTTCCTCGGTGATTTTCACCTCGTTGGACTGGCCCAGGGCTGGCGTGACAAGCAGAATCAGAAGGAGCGGGAGACGCATGCACCGAGCATAAACCCTCAACTCGACGGATGTTACCCTTTTTTAGCGTTAGCCTGTCGGAAACACGGCCCGGCAAAGGTTCGCGGTTGAGCACCGGGCATCTCGGGGTAAATGCCGCGCATGGTCCTTCCCATCGTCCGCTATCCCGAGCCCGTCCTCCGAGCCAAATGCCGTCCCGTCACCCAGGTCACGCCGGAGGTCCGCCAGCTCGCGGATAACATGCTGGAAACCATGCGAGACGCCCACGGCGTAGGTCTCGCCGCCCCGCAGGTAGCGCAGGACGTGCAACTCGCCGTCATCGACTGCTCGCACAACCCGGACTGCATCACCTTCCTCAAGGTCAACGGCCAGCCCGCCGAGATGGTGAAGCACATGCCCGTCGTCTTCATGAACCCGCAGCTTCAGCTCGGCAGCGCCAAGGAGACCGGCGAGGAAGGCTGCCTCAGCTTCCCCGGCCTGCGCGGCGATATTCGCCGCTCCGAAGGCATCACCGTCACCTTCATGAACCTCAAGGGTGAGACCGAGACCTGGGAAACCGACGGCCTCCTCGCCCGCGCCTTCCAGCATGAGATCGACCACCTCAACGGCGTCCTCTTCATCGACCGCATGTCCGCTGCCGCAAAAGTCGGCCTCAAGCGCAAGCTGAACCGCCTCATGGCCGAGTGGGAAGAGGAGGATTGAAGAAACCGCCGCCCGCGACGACGCGATGAATCCAGATTCTGGTTTTCATCGTTAACTCGTTGAATGTCCCCACCTCGTCTCGCCATCATCGGCTCTGGCATCTCCGGCCTTGGCTGTGCTCACTTTTTGCATCGGAAGTTCGATCTGACGGTCTTCGAGGCCGCGGGCTACATCGGCGGGCATACCAACACGGTCACGGTGCCGGAAGATGGCCGCGAGGTGGCCATCGACACGGGCTTCATGGTGTTCAATCACCACACCTATCCACTGCTGTGCCGCTTGTTTGACGAACTCGGTGTCGAGACAAAGAAGACGGACATGTCCTTCAGCATGGCGCACCGCCGCAGCGGCTATGAATGGAACGGCGGCGGCTTGGCGAAGGTCTTTGGGCAGCGGAAGAACCTCCTGAGCCCGCGTTTCTGGCGCTTCATCCTCCAGATCAACCGCTTCAATGCCCACTGCCTCGCCGCGATGAATGATCCGCGTTACGAGCGCATGACGCTGGGCGAATTTGCCCGTGAGTGCGGTTACGGGCAGGACTTTCTCGACCTCTACATCCTGCCGATGGGCAGCGCCGTGTGGTCCACGCCGCCGGCGAAAATGCTCGACTTCCCAGCACGAACGCTGATGCACTTCTGGTTCAACCACGGCTTCCTCGCCATGCACACGCGGCGGCAGTGGTGGACCGTGTGCGATGGTTCGCGCCAGTATGTGCGGAAGCTCATCCCGCCCTTCGCGGACAAAATCCGGCTCAACAGCCCCATCGCCCGCATCGAGCGTCGCGATGGCAAAGTGATCGTGCAGCCGAAAAACGGCCCGGCGGAGGTCTTTGACCATGTCATCGTCGCCTCGCATGCACCGACGAGCCTGCGCATGCTCGCCGATCCCACACCGCAGGAGCAGGAGATCCTCTCCGCCTTCCAATACGAGCCGAACAAGGCCACGCTGCACACCGATGAGCAG
>JBKCXA010000792.1:0-3321 GCA_046316935.1 Prosthecobacter sp. | reverse complement strand
CGACCTTCGTGCGGCAGTTATAAACCGAAGCCCGGAGATGGGAAAGGGCGCTCGCGGTTATTTTTTGGTCTCGCCACCGCCCGCGTTGGCGATCTCGGCCTCCTCGGGAGGGAGGAAGTTCTTGAAGCGGCTCTTGTCGATGGCCTTCATGTAGGCCTCCATCGGGCTCACATAGCCATCACGCAGCTTTTGCCAGATGGCGTCGTCCATGAACTGCATGCCCTGGGCCTTGCCGCCGATGATGACATCGTAAAGCTTCTGCGTGGCACCTTCACGGATGATGGCACCCACGGCGGCATTGGAGATCATGATCTCGTTCACGGCGCAGCGGCCGCCGCCATCGTGGCGCTTCATGAGAAGCTGGGCCACCACGCCCCGAAGTGAGGCAGCAAGCATCGTGCGCACCTGACTCTGCTGGTCGGAGGGGAAGACGTCAATGATACGGTCAACGGTCTTGCGGGCGTTGTTCGTGTGCAGCGTGCCAAAGACAAGCAGGCCGGTCTCGGCGGCGGTGAGAGCCAGCGAGATGGTCTCAAGGTCGCGCATTTCGCCCACGAGCACGATGTCCGCGTCCTCGCGGAGAGCAGCGCGGAGGCCGTCGGCGAAGGACGGGGTCTGGATGGGCACCTCACGCTGGGTGATGATGCTCTTTTTGTTCCGATGAACGAACTCGATGGGCTCCTCGACGGTGATGATGTGACGGCGGAAGTTCGTATTGATGTAATCGAGCAGGGCCGCGAGCGTCGTGGACTTGCCGGAGCCGGTGGGGCCAGTCACGAGGACGAGGCCACTGCGCAGATGGCCGAATTCTTTGACGATCGGCGGGATGTTGAGCTGCTCCAGCGAGGCGATCTTCGTCGGAATGATACGGAAGACGCAGGCGAGGCCGTGCTGCTGCTTCAGGTAGTTGCAGCGGAAGCGGTTGTCGTCGTCCATCTCGTAGGCGAAGTCGAGATCCCCCTTGTCGATGTATTTTTTCCAGGCCTTGGCATCGCAAATCTCAGTCATCATGGCCTCCATCATCTCACCGGTGAGGATTTCCTCGGCGATGGGCTTGATGCTGCCGTGGACACGCACCTTGGGCGGCTGTCCCTGGCTGAGGTGAAGGTCGGAACCGCCGAGTTCGATGAGCTGGCGGAAGTATTGGTCGATGACGGGCATGGGAGGTGAAAAGGGATGGAAAGGAGTTAGCGAGAGCGGGAAATGACGAATGACGAATTCGGAATGACGAAGAAATGACGAAACCCGAACGCCAGAGCCATGAGCGCCGCGTCAGCGGCCTCGACATTCGTCATTCGGTTTTCGTCATTCGTCATTGGAGGAGGCGGGTCGGTGTCTTTTGTGCGTTCATCACGCCCACACGGGTTTATGACTCGAAGAACTTCTTCATGAGGATCTTGTCCTCGGCGCGGGACTCGCATTCCTCGCGGCTGATGAGGCCCTGGGAGTAGAGATTGCGCAGGGAATCGTCCATCGTGATCATGCCGACGTTTTTGCCGGTTTGCATGACACCGGCGAGCATGAAGGTCTTGCCCTCGCGGATGCAGTTTGCCACGGCGGGCGTGTTCACGAGCACTTCGAGCGCCATGGCGCGGCCATTGCCGTCCATGCGGGGCACAAGTTGCTGGGAAAGGATGCCACGCAGGGATTCGCTCACCATGATGCGGATCTGCTCACGCTGATCGAGCGGGAACACATCGAGCACGCGGTCGAGCGTGCGGGCGGAGCTGCCGGTGTGAAGCGTGCCGAGCACCAAGTGACCCGTTTCGGCGGCGGTGATGGCGAGGGAGATCGTTTCGAGGTCACGCATTTCACCCACCATGATCACATCCGGATCTTCACGGAGGGCGCCGCGGAGGGCGGCGGCAAAGGAGGCGGTGTGGGAATGCACCTCACGCTGGTTCACGTGGCAGCCTTTGGGCGGGATGACGAACTCGATGGGGTCCTCCAGCGTGATGATGTGGTCCTGGCGCTCCTCATTGATGGCATCCACGAGGGCGGCGAGCGTGGTGGACTTTCCACAGCCCACCGGGCCGGTGACGAGGATGAGGCCGTTGTGGAAGCGGGTGAGCGTGCGAACCGTGTCCGGCAGGCCCAGTTCGGTCACCGAGCTGACTTTCGTCTTAATGACGCGGAAGACCATGTCGATGCCAAGGCGCTGCTTTACCACAGAGGCGCGGAAGCGTCCGTAACCGGGCGAGTAGGCGAAATCGACGTCGCCGCGCTCTTCGAGCAGCTTTTTCTGAGCTTCGGGCAGGAAGGCATAAGCGAGCTTTTGTGCTTCCTCGGCCGTGATCACTGCCGCATTGTTCCAGATGGGCTGGAGATTGCCGTAGCGACGCCAGATCGGCTGCGAGCCGGTGGCGATGTGGAGATCGGACGCGTCATACTGCATGCAGAACTGCAGGTATTCGTCCACGGTGCCGAGCGTCGGGATGATGTCGGCGGGAGCTTGCGGTTGGTCGGTGGTCTCGGACATGAATTAAAAGAAATTTTTTAGCGGATCGGCGGCTGGCTGTCATCAGCAGTCTTTCCAGCCTGTCCCTGCAGCCATGACTGCACGAACTGCATGCCGTAGTTCGTGACGGCCTTGCGGCCCATGTTGATGAGGGGGCCTGCCATGAGTCCCAGGAGGCCTCTGCCGAGGCCGCGAGGTGGCGGTGGACGCTCGATTTCGTCGTCGTCGAAGTTGTCATCGTCCCGCGAGGAGCCGGACGGCATGAGCAGTTTGATCGTGGCCAGGCCAGCCACGACGCCGCCGGCGATCCACAGCATGCGGTAACGCTCAAAGCTGCGGGTGAGCACGGCACGCGGGCTCCATTCCTCGGCCACGAGACCAGTCTCGCGGGCCAGCTCATGCCGGGCCAGCTCGAGATCACGCAGCGCCTGCTGCTTTGGGGTCAGTCGTTGGAGGTGCTGGCCAGCCATTCGCGGTCGCGGCGTAGTTGGTTGAAGGTTTCCTCAAACAGGCGCAGCCGCTTGAGCCGCGCCTTGAGGAAGAGAAGAAGGATAAATCCGATGAAAAGGTGCGCTCCGGCCCCGCAGAGGGCCACCTTGGCCCAGTGCCAGCCGCTGCGCTCCGAGATCATCCAGACGAGAGCCGGCGCGGCCAGCATCCAGCCGATCACGAGGCTGCTCAGAGTGAGCACGACATGGCCGGTGAGGGAGGAGGCCTTGCTGCCTGCCTCCTGGCCTTCGATTTGCAGCAGACGACCACGAGCCTCGATGTAGAGCGCCACGGCACGCAGCAGACCTGCCACGCGGGAATGTCCGGCAGAGGCCGTGGGAGCAGAGGGGCCGTTTTCCATGATTCAGCGGACC
>JBKCXA010000791.1:0-2736 GCA_046316935.1 Prosthecobacter sp. | reverse complement strand
AAGCCGATGGGCCTATCCGTGGCCGAGGCGAAGCATGTCCGCGCCGCGGTGCGCAAAACCGGTGTGGTGTTTCAGTTCGGCACGCAGCAGCGCAGCGACCTCAAATTCCGCTGGGCCTGCGAGCTCGCCCGCAACGGTCGTTTGGGCAAACTGACGGAAATCCAGGTGGCTGTGCCTGGCGGCATCACGTCCCAGCTTTTTCCCGATCAACCCGTGCCGGGAACCATCGACTGGGAGCGCTGGGTGGGGCCGGCGGCGTTCACGCCCTACAACGTCGAAAAAACCAAGCGCCACTTCCACGAGAACATCTCCAATTTCTCCCTCGGCATGCTCTCCTGCTGGGGCATCCACCACCTCGACATCGCCCAGTGGGGGAATGGCACCGACGACACCGGTCCCATCCGGGTCGGCTACGAGGCCGCTGAATGGCCCGCCAGCGGCACCTGCGACAACGTGCTCGGCTGGCGCCTGCGCTTCGAGTATGCGCAGGCCGCTCCCATCGTCTTCGTGAACGAAAAGCGCGACGACATCGGCCACGGCATCCGCTTCATCGGCGAAAAGGGCTGGGTGCATGTCAAACGCGGCACCATCGAGGCCAGCGACGACGCCATCCTCCGCGATCCCGCCAACAAAGAAGGCACCATGCCCATCAAACTGCCCACCAGCATCGAGCACACGGCCAACTTCATCGACTCCATCCAAGCCCGCACCAAAGCCATCTGCGACATCGAAACCGCCGTGCGCAGCGACACCCTCTGCCAGCTCGCCGCCATCGCCGTGAAGGCCAAGCGGACGCTCACGTGGGAACCCGCCGCCGAAACCATCCCCGGCGACCCCGAAGCCGCCAAGATGCTCGAAGCCCGCCCCTTCCGTGGCGACTGGAAGCTGCCGGAGATCTGATTCGAAGAGCGGGAGGGGACTGAAGACTTGGAGACGATGAGACTGGGAGATTTTGAGTGGTGAGGCTTGGAGAGCGCCACTGACCTCTGACTTCGAGAAGGAGGACCCGCTTGCATCGCTATCGCGAAACATGGCGGGCAGGGGAGTCGAATTGCTCAAACGAGCCGACGCCAGGGGAGGGAGGCGAGGACTTCGCCGAAGCCGAGGCCGCCGCCGCTGGGGTCGGCATGGAGGTGGCCGCCGTGGGAGGTGATGCGCTCAAAGAAGGCGTCTTTGGCGAAAAGGTGCTCGGTGCACAGGCCGCAGTAGTCGAGCGTGTAACCTTCCGCGACGGCGAGGGCGGCTTCATAGGCGGCGAACATCTGGCCGAGGGCGTGATCCATGGCGGAGGTCATGACGAGGCGCTTGTCGGGATGCATGGCGGCGACGGTGCGCCAGTCCCGCCGGGCGGGTTTGACCACGACGGCGTCAAAGCCATGGGTGCCGGTCTTCCAGCCTTTGTCGAGCGCGAGGCCGATGCCCCAGCGCTGCCGGATGGCCTCCCAGGCATCGGCGTCGTAGGGGAAGGGGTCCTCGACAAAGTCGAGCGCCCGGTAGATGCGCAGGGGCATGAACTCGACGAACTTCTCGAAGGTGAGGCGGTCGAGCACGCCGTTGAAATCGACGCGCAGCCGCACGCCCTGGGCCTCGAAGCGTTTGGAGCAGCCTTCGAGGAAGCGGATGGTCTCGCCGTAGTTGGCGAAGCCTTTGGCCTTGATGGCGCCCCAGCCTTCTTCGAGCACGCGCTGCATCTGCGGCTCGGTCTCGGCGGCAAAGCTCCACGAGTAGTGGCTGCGCGGGATGCTCAGGTTTTCGAAGAGGCTGACTCCGGCCCGCCGGGCCTGGCCATCAATGGCGGCGCAGCGCAGGGCCATCTGGGTGACGGGGGTGGTGATGCCCTGGGCGAGCAGGCGGAGCTGCTCCTCGACGGGGGCATCGCCAAACTCAGGCCAGGGATGCACGCAGCCATAGCCGCCGTCCACACAGATGAGCGCTCCGGCAAACACGCGGCGCTGGGAGACGGCATTGAGCGCCGTGCCGCTCCGCAGCAGGTAGTCATGCACATGGATGGGCTGCGCTTCGCTCACTCAAGCGACAATGTAGTCCTTCATCGCATTCACGATGACGACGACGGAGCAGGCGCCGGCGTCAGGGAAGCCGATGCAGGCTTCGCCGAGGGTTTTGGCGCGGCCAAATTTGGCGACCATGGCCTTGCTGGCCTCGGTGCCAGCCTCGGCGGCGGCAGCAATGGCGGTGATGGCCTCGGGGAGGGAGGCGCTGGCGCCTTCGGCGGCCTTTTGAGCGGCGGGCTCCATGGCATCGACGCAGGTTTTGTCACCGACGGCGGCACCACCGCGCTGTTTCACGCCATCGACGCCGGCCTGGAAGAAGGCGGCGAGCCCGGCGGCATCGAGGGCTTCCTTGCCGGCGAGGGCTTTGCCGCCATTGCGGAAGAAGGTGCCGAAGATGGCGCCGCTGGCGCCGCCCATGCTGCTCATCATGGCCATGCCGACGGTGGAGAAGGCCTTCTCCACGCTGTCGGGGGCGGCGGCGTTGAGCTTGTCCTTGGCGGCGGTCATGCCGCGCTGCATGCCGAGGCCGTGGTCGCCATCGCCGAGGTTGCGATCCGCTTCCGAGAGCATGGGCTCGGCGGCGATGATGGCCTCGCAGGCCTGGATGAGCAGGGCGGTGGTGTCTTGGTTGGAGAGGGTGGTCTGGGGCATGAGATGGGGGTGTGTTAGATGCAACAATCGATTCAGGGAGAAGGACTTCAGTGCAGCTCGGCGAGCGCCTTGC